>DASQVB010000503.1:0-23870 GCA_035640975.1 Pseudonocardiaceae bacterium | reverse complement strand
CTCGCGCGCAACGGCGACGCCCCGTCGCTGGATCTCCAGTTCAGTCCTAGGAAGGTGTGTGCGGCGGAAGGATTCGGTGCTGCGCTGCGTGATAATGCCACCAGGCCCGGGTACCGCACCGAGCGCGACCTCGGAGGTCCGCGCCGGGTCGGGGAGGGTCGCACGCAACTCGTTGTAAATGGTGCCTTCGAGCTGGGCGAGGAAGTGCAGCTGCCAGGCCCAGCTGCGAGTCAGAGCCTGTTCGTCGAGCCGGAGCTGGTCGAGGTCTGGCCAGGCTGAATCGGTAATGATTCGGTGCTCGACGAGCCAATACAGCTCGTGGTCGTCGATCACCGCCAGATCAATCTTGACGCGGAACTGGATAGGGCGCTGATCCGGTGTGAGCAGACCGCGGTCGGGGTTATCCGGATCGGGAACGTTGATGTCGAACTGCGCTGCGACCTGGATCGGGGTGAAGCGGTCGACCTCCAGCGCCCATTCGAAGTAGCGCTCCAGCACGCCAGCGCCCAGTTCCAGGTGTTGGTCGAAGTCGCGAACCTGCTCCGCGGACAGGTCACGAGTCTGCGCGTAGGCCGCCCGCTGCCTGCGCATCGACTTCTCGAATCCGGCCACGGCAAGCGGCCGCACGATCGCCCGGTTCCATTCCCACATGCCGGGGAAGTAGTACACGTCCAGCGCATCGTGCATGGCCTCGCCGAAGTCGAATACCTGCGCCGGCTCGACCGGCTCGTAGTGCTGCCGTTCCCCGGCGGCGAGATCCCAGGCTCTGCGGCACTGTCGGAATAGCCTGTTTTCCCGCGGCCTGGTCAGATAGTTCACCCTCACGGCTACCTCCTGCCGCCCGCACCAGGAATTCGAGCCTACCCGGGCTGATTGGTCTGGAGGAGGGTCAGCCGACGCCGAGGTGACGGGCGATGAGCATGCGCTGTACCTCGCTGGTTCCCTCCCCGATCTCCAGGACCTTCGCGTCGCGGTAGAAGCGGGCCACCGGATACTCGTTCATGAACCCGTACCCGCCGAAGACTTGGGTGGCGTCTCGGGCATTGTCCATCGCCGCGTTCGAGGAGACCAGCTTGGCGATCGCGGCCTCCTTCTTGAACGGTTGGCCACGCAGCATCCGCGCCGCGGCATGGTAATAGGTCAGCCGGGCGGTGTGCGCCCGCACCTCCATATCTGCGATCTTGAACTGGATCGCCTGGTAACTGCCGATGGCGTGGCCGAATGCGCGCCGTTGCCGGGCATAAGACACGCACTCGTCAACGCAGCCCTGGGCCAGGCCCACACCCAGCGCAGCGATCGCGATACGGCCCTCGTCCAGGATGGACAGGAACTGCGCATAGCCCCGGCCCCGCTCACCGAGCAGGTGGTCGGCAGGGACTCGGCAGTCGTCGAAGAACAGTCCATGGGTGTCCGAGCAGTTCCAGCCGACCTTGGAGTAGCTTTCCGAGGTCGTGAAACCCGGGTGTCGGGCCGGGACCATGATGGCGGAGATCTCCTTGCGGCCGCCGCTGACACCGGTGATCGCGGTGACAGTGACCACCGACGTGATATCGGTGCCGGAGTTGGTGATGAAGGCCTTGGAGCCGTTGATCACCCACTCATCGCCGTCGCTCCGGGCAGTGGTGCGGGTCGCGCGCGCGTCGGAACCGCCGCCGGATTCGGTGAGGCCGAAAGCGCCCAGTGTGTGGCCGGCGCACAGCTCCGGCAGCCACCGCTGCTTCTGCTGCTCGGTGCCGAACCGGAAGATCGGCATCGCGCCCAGCGACACGCTGTCCTCCAGTGTGGCCGCCACCGACGAGTCCACCCGCGCAAGTTCTTCCAACGCCAGGCACAGCGCGAAGTAGTCGCCGCCCATCCCGCCGTATTCTTCGGGGAAGGGCAGCCCGAACAGTCCCATCGCCCCCATCTTCGCCACCAGTTCGTAGGGGAACTCACCACGCTGGTACAGCTCCCCGATGACCGGAGCGACCTCCTTGTGTGCGAACTGCTCCACAGTGGCACGCAATGCCGCATGCTCCTCGCTCAACTCCACGGCGTGTCCTCCTCTCCCGCCCGGTGTGTCGCCACCCCACGCACCGCGTGTCGCACTCTCCTCTCCGGTGTGTCGTCATCTCATGTCCGCTGGTTCGACAACGGCGAGCACCGCGTCGCGCTCGACGGTGCCGCCGGGACGGACGTGCAGCTCGCGGACCACCCCGTCGATCGGTGCGTTGAGCACGTGCTCCATCTTCATCGCCTCGATGACGAGCAACCGGGCGCCCGCGGTGACCTGCTGGCCCTCGTCGACCTCGACGGCGGTGACGGTGCCGGGCATCGGAGCGAGCACCGGGCCAGCATCCGCAGCATCAAGACCAACGCGTCGCGCGCCTTCGAGTTCGCTCAGCGCCCAGCTATGCCCGTCGCGGCCCAACCACACCACGGCGCCGTCTCGTGCCCAGGTGTAGTGGCGGGTGATCCCGTCCAAGGTGACCACCAGGTCTGCACCGTCCCACCAGGCCGACGCGCCGATCGGCTTGCCCGACCCGACGGTGACCTCGGCGGCGGCGGCCCGTCCTCGAGTGTGGACCTCCACCGGGTCGGTGGCCTGCAGCCGCCATCGGGTCCAGGCCGGTTCGTCGATCCGCCAGCCACCGGGCAGTGCGAACGGATCCACGACCGGTCCGCTGGGCTCCAATGCCAGCAACGCGAGCAATCCGGCCGCGGCGGCCACGTCGTCGGGCACTGCCTCGCCGACCCAGCCTTCGGCCCGACGCTCGACCAACCCGGTGTCCAGCTGGCCGGCGCGCACATCGGAATCAGCCAGCAGCGCACGCACAAAGCCCGTGTTGGTGCCCAGGCCAAGGATGCTGGTCGCCGCTAACGCGGTATCAAGGCGGCGCAGCGCGGTATCCCGGTCGGGGCCATAGGCGATGATCTTTGATAGCAACGGGTCGTAGTCACTGCCGATCGTGCCGCCCGGCACCAGCCCAGAGTCGACCCTGATCCCTGGTCCGACGGGTTCATGCAGAGACAACACCCGACCCCCGGTGGGCAGGAAGCCACGGGACGGGTCCTCGGCATAGATCCGCGCCTGCACGGCGTGGCCGCGAAGGCGGACGTCGTCCTGGCACAGCGCCAGCGGCTCCCCGGCGGCCACCCGCAGCTGCCACTCGACCAGGTCCAGCCCGGTGACCAGCTCGGTGACCGGATGCTCGACCTGCAACCGGGTGTTCATCTCCACGAAAAAAAACTGATCGGATGCATCGGCCGGCACGATGAACTCCACGGTGCCCGCGCCGGTGTAGCCAACAGCTCGCGCGACGGCCACCGCGGCGCTGCCCATCCGGGCCCGGCTTGCCGCGTCCAGCAGCACCGAAGGCGCCTCCTCGATGATCTTCTGATGCCGGCGCTGCAGGCTGCACTCGCGCTCACCGAGGTGCACCGTCTCGCCGTGCGCGTCGGCCAGCACCTGGATCTCGATATGCCGCGGGGCGGTGACCAACCGTTCGACGAGCAGCGTGTCATTACCGAAGGCTCCGCGGGCCTCCCGGCGGGCGCCGGCGATGGCCTCGAGTAGGTCTTGTGCCCGGTGCACCACCCGCATGCCCTTGCCACCGCCGCCAGCGGACGGCTTGAGCAGCACGGGGTACCCGGTCTCCCCGGCCGCAACGGCCAGCTCGTCATCGTCGAGGCCTGCGGTGTCGCTACCGGGCAGCACCGGGATGCCAGCGGCCGCCACGGTCTGCTTGGCGCGGATCTTGTCGCCCATCGCCTCAATAGAGGCAGCAGGGGGGCCGACGAATACCACCCCGACCTGAGCGCAGGCTCGAGCGAACGCGGCGTTCTCCGACAGGAACCCATAGCCGGGATGTACGGCCTGCGCGCCGGTGCGCGCGACGGCGTCCAGGATCCGCTGGATGGACAGGTAGCTGCGGGCCGCGGGCGCAGGGCCGAGCCGGACGGCGACGTCGGCGTCGCGGACATGTCGCGCGTCGGCGTCAGCGTCGCTGTACACGGCAATCGATCGGATACCCATGGCGCGCAGCGTGCGGATCACCCGGACCGCAATCTCGCCTCGGTTGGCCACCAGCACCGTCTCGAACATGCGCGAAGCCTGCTTGCAGGGCTGAGCACTCATCACTGTCACATCCGGAAGACGCCGAAACGGGTGGGTTCCAGTGGCGCATTGGCGGTAGCGGACAACGCAAGTCCGAGCACCATCCGGGTGTCCGCCGGGTCGATCAACCCGTCGTCCCACAGCCGGGCCGTGGAGTAGTAGGGGTGACCTTGCTGCTCGTACTGGGCACGTATGCGGTCCTTGAAGGCCACCTCGGGTTCAGGCTCGCCGGGACGCCGGACAGCGGCGAGCACCATGGCGGCCTGCTCACCACCCATCACCGAGATCCGCGCATTGGGCCACATGAACAGAAACCGCGGCGAGTACGCCCGACCACACATCGAATAGTTGCCCGCACCGAATGACCCACCGATGATGACGGTCAGCTTGGGAACCCGGGTGGTCGCCACCGCGGTGACCATTTTAGCGCCGTGCTTGGCGATCCCGCCGGCCTCATACTCCCGGCCCACCATGAATCCGGAGATATTCTGCAGGAATACCAGCGGAATGCCGCGCTGGTCGCACAATTCGATGAAATGCGCGCCCTTGAGCGCCGATTCGCTGAACAAAATCCCGTTGTTGGCCACGATGCCCACCGGGTGCCCGTGCAGCCGAGCGAAGCCGGTAACCAGGGTGACGCCGTACTCGGCCTTGAACTCCGACAAGCGGCTACCGTCGACGATTCGAGCGATCACCTCGCGGACGTCATAGGCAGTGCGGTTGTCCGCCGGCACTACGCCGTAGATCCCGTCGACCGCGGGCTCCTCGGTGGCGGCCACCTCCCACGGCCGAGGTGGACGGGGTCCGAGAGTCTCCACGATGGAGCGGACGATCCGTAGCGCGTGCGCGTCGTCGTCGGCGAGGTGATCGGTGACGCCGGAGATGCGGGAGTGCAGGTCTGCGCCACCGAGCTCCTCGGTGGTGACTACTTCACCGGTGGCCGCTCTCACCAGCGGCGGACCGCCCAAAAAGATCGTGCCCTGGTTGCGGACGATCACCGCCTCGTCGCTCATCGCCGGCACGTAAGCGCCCCCTGCAGTGCAGGAACCGAGCACCGCCGCGATCTGCGGGATGCCCCGCGCGGACATCGTCGCCTGGTTGTAGAAGATCCGGCCGAAGTGCTCCCGGTCCGGGAATACCTGATCTTGCTCGAGTAGGTAGGCCCCGCCGGAGTCGACGAGGTACAGGCATGGCAGGTGGTTGTGCAGCGCCACCTCTTGGGCCCGCAGGTGCTTCTTGACCGTCATCGGGTAGTAGGTGCCCCCCTTGACGGTGGCGTCGTTGACGACGATCATGCATTCCCGACCGGCGACCCGCCCGACCCCGGTGATGATCCCCGCCCCTGGCGCCTCGTCGTCGTACATCCCGGTAGCCGCCAGCGGGGACAATTCCAAGAACGGCGAGGATGGGTCCAGCAGCGCGTCGACGCGGTCGCGAGGCAACAGTTTGCCGCGCTCGACATGGCGTTCTCGAGCTTTCGGCGGTCCACCCAGCCGGGCCTTCGCGAGCTGCTGACGCAGGTCGGCGACCATTGCGGCGTGCGCCTGGATGTTATGCGCGGCTGGATCTGCGGAGTCAACGTGGCCGGTCATGGCTTCCATCGTCGCTCCCTTCTCCATGCGCCGTAGTTAGTGCTTATTAACCACGTTAGCGCTCATTAACATCGCACGCTAGGGTCTTGCGCATGACACTTCCTTCCGCGGCGGGCGGTAGGACGCGGCGGGAGCAGATACTGCAAGTCGCGGCCACCCTGTTCGCCCGGCACGGGTTCCACGGGGTGAGCATCGCCGAGCTCGGCGCCGCGGTGGGCGTCAGCGGGCCTGCGCTGTACCGGCACTTCCCGGGCAAGGAGGCGCTGCTGGCCGAGATGCTCGTCGGCATCAGCCAGTACCTGCTCGACGGTGGGCGCGCTCGAGGTCGCACTGACGACCCCGGCCAGGCGCTGACCGAGTTGGTCGAGTTCCACGTGGACTTCGCGCTACAGCATCCCCAGCTGATCACCGTGCAGGATCGTGACCTGGCCAACCTGCCCGTGCAGGTGCGGCACCAGGTTCGTACCCTGCAGCGGGCCTACCTGCAGATCTGGGTGGACACGCTGCGCGAACTCATCCCCGAGCTGTCTCCCGACGCCGCCCGGATCGCCGTCCACGGGGCTTTCGGGCTGCTCAACTCCACACCACACAGCGCCACCGGCTCCGATCCGCACCAGGTGGCCGCGCTGCTTCGCCGGATGGCGATTGCCGCGCTGTCCGATCCCGACCTTGCCAGCAGCCATCCGCCCAGCCGCCAAATGGTTCCAGAAGGCGGCCTGGATGGGCTCACACACCGCCAATAGGTTTCAGAAGACAGCTCCGCGACGTGTATCAGGGGGCGTGCTTGGGGGCTCTTTACACCGGGGGCACATCGACGGCGCCCTATCAAGTTCGACTCTCGCCGAGGAGCCACTGTGAAGCGACATGTTCAGACCAGCTATTACGTCGTCGGTGAAGGACTATGGACCTTCGACGAGGCTCAACAGCCGACGTGCATGTGGCCGGTCGCACGTGCCGAAGTGCGGATGTTCCGGTTCTCCCGGCTGGGTCCCCAGGGCGAGCTGACTGACCCCGCGCTGAACCAGAGACTGGCCAAGGCGATGACCACCCCGCCCCAGCAGCCCAACGCAGATGGTGCTGACCCCGTCCCGGCCGGGTTCACCTACGTTGGGCAGTTCGTCGACCACGACCTCACCCTGGACGCCACCGCGGTGGCGCTGGGCCAGGACGTCACCGTGGATGAACTGGTCGGTGGCCGCTCCCCGGCGTTGGATCTGGACACCGTGTACGGCCGAGGCCCCAATCACGCTCAAGACCGGCGGTTCTACGCCGCCGACGGAATCAAGCTGAAGACTGGCACCACCGCGGCAGTCGACATCGGTCCGGCGACCAATCCGAACCCTCCGCACTCGAGCAGCACGAACACCAACCGCGACGGGTTCGACTTGCCGCGGGTCGGGACCGGACCGACGAAAGCCGCCCAGCGGGTGGCGCTGATCCCCGACACCCGCAACGACGAGAACCTCGCGGTGGCGCAAACGCATCTGGCGTTCATCCATTTCCACAACCGGGTCGTGGAAACGCTCGGCGCCCATGGGGTGCCCGGCGTTTTGCTGTTCGACCGGGTGCGCGGCGAGGTCGTGCGCCATTACCAGTGGATGCTGCGGACTGACCACCTTCCCCGGATCATCGACCCCGATCTGGTCGACGACGTGTTCACCAACGGTCGGCAGTTCTTCGAGGTCACCAGTAGCGCCTACGGCGACGCTGATGCCTCGGTGACATGGGGTGACACCGCCACCATGCCCATCGAATTCTCGGTGGCCGCCTATCGCCTTGGGCACAGCATGATCCGCGGTGACTACCAGTGGAACCGTGTGTTCAACGGCGGGCCGACTGGCGCCCTCGGGATCGCCAGCCTGTTCCAGCTGTTCACCTTCAGCGGAACCAGCGGCAATCTCACCCCCACTGATCCGAACAATCCGGCAGCGTTGGACGATCCCAACTCCGGCACGTTCCTGCGTCTACCCACCAACTGGATCGTGGACTGGCGCCGGCTGCATGACTTCACCAGTACCACCCTGGCCGGGCCGATCCCAGCCGACGGGCTAGGTAACGTTGCCAAACGCATCGATACCCTGCTGGTCAACCCCTTGGATCAGTTACCGGCCGGCACCTTCGCGGGTCGAGAGCAGAACCTGGCTATCAACGACATCCAGCGCAACCTGGCCTTCCGTAACCTTATTCGCGCGAACATGGTCAGGCTCGCCTCCGGGCAGCAGATGGCGTACATGTTCGGAGCCAAAGTACTTACCGCCGATGAAATCCTTATCGGTGACGGCACTGGCGCCAATCTGACCGCTCCGGACCTACTCAACGAGGCACAGCAGGAGGCCGTGGTCGCTAACACTCCACTGTGGTTCTACATCTTGAGAGAAGCCGAGATCAACGGCGGCAAGCTCGGCGCAGTCGGCGGGCGGATCGTGGCCGAGGTGTTCCACCGCGCGATGGAAGTCAGCACCCACTCCATCGTCCGGGAACCCCAATGGCGACCCACCTTCGGCCCGGACCGCGATACCTTCGGGATGGCAGACCTGCTGATGTTTGCCTTTAATAACGACATTGCTGGCCTCAATCCCCTCGGCGACGCCTAGAGCTTTCCGTAGGTCCCCGCCGAGGGACCTGGTGTTGACCGCCGCGCGGCGCAGCTCGGCTCGCCCGCCGACGTAGCCGGCGATGGGCAGCACAATCACCGGCTGATGTACTCCGATTATGCTCCGGCACTGTGAGTACCGAGTCGTCCGAGCGCGCCGCCGTCCAGGCCCGGACCGACCGCTTTCTCGATGATCTGCCCGGCTGGTCGGCCATTCCATGTTCATGAGGCGAATAGCCGGGGGCAGGGGCACGGTCGATCGCCTCACCGATCATCCGGCTCACGCGCTGGTGGGTGTGCTCCGGATTCCGGAGAGCCGATTAGGGCCGGGAGCGTCGATCGGACGCCGGGTCGTGGGCGCCGCCTTGGCGCTCACCGTCACGGTGCTGTTGGTTTACCTCGGCCGGGACGGCTACCGCGATGTCAACGAAGACGGCCTTTCCCTGCTGGACTGCGTCTACTACGCCACAGTGTCGCTGTCCACCACCGGATACGGCGACATCACGCCGGTCAGCGAGTCCGCTCGGTTGATGAACGTTCTGGTGATTACTCCGCTGCGGGTGCTGTTCCTCATCGTGCTGGTCGGGACCACCCTGGAGGTCCTCACCGAGCGGTCCCGGCAGGCGCTGAAAATCCAACGCTGGAGGCGCAAGGTGCGCGATCACATCGTCGTCATCGGTTACGGCACGAAGGGCCATTCCGCGGTGAGCTCGATGCTGGGTGACGAGGAGGAGCCCACCGCTGTGGTCGTCGTCGACACCAACCCCGGCGCGCTGGAGTCCGCCAACGCCCGCGGCCTGGTGACGGTGAACGGCAACGGCACCCGCTCCGACGTGCTGCGCCTGGCCGGAGTGACCCGAGCCCGTGCCGTGGTGGTCGCCACCAGCCGAGATGACGCCGCGGTGCTGGTCACGCTCACCGCCCGGGAACTGTCGCCGAAGGCGCATATCGTGGTAGCGGTGCGCGAGCGGGAGAACGTGCACCTGCTGCGGCAGTCCGGCGCCAACTCCGTTGTGGTGTCCTCCGAGACCGCGGGCCGTCTGCTGGGCATGGCGACCAAGACGCCTGCAGTGGTTGACCTGGTCGAGGACCTGCTCACTCCTGAGGCCGGGTTGGCCATCGCCCAACGACCAGTGAGGTCCGAGGAGGTCGGTGGCTCGCCCCGGCGTTTGCCCGACATCGTGCTGGGGGTGGTCCGGGCCGGTCAGCTGTACCGCGTGGACGCCCCCGACATCAACACGGTGGAGAGGGACGACATCCTGCTCTACGTCCGCAATGTCACCCAGGCTGAGTCAGACTGAACGCGCGACCGGCGGACCCGAGCGAGACTGCTGGCCGCCAGCGAACATGTGCGGTCCACCGTGGAGTTGATTTATTGCAGTGTGGGACGGTCAGCCCGCCGATGGACGTGGCGGAACCGGCGACGTCGTCGAGCGGACCCGAGTGCTTGGCCTGCCGGTGACCGTGGTGTGGCCCGCCGGAGCCGTACGCGACTAGCCCAGGCGACGAGGAAGTCGAGCTGAACGGCCCCAACTGGTCGTTCAGGTCTGTCAATGCGGCGGTGTCAGCCTGGTCGTGGGGCGGTGCAGCAGACTCGCATTGCAGGGACAGCCTTGCCAAGAGCGGACGGGCCGGCCGCATCGGGAGATGTATCGGTGATGCCCTGGCGAGTGTTTTCGATATGCCAGGCGGCGAGTGGCGTGGCGGAGCGGCGGTGGTTCTCAATGTGCGTCAGTCGTCACCTGGTCCTGTAACTCACTTGGTGCAGCATTGTCGGGAGTTGCCTGCCTTGTTGTCACGTTCCGATTTACGACACCCGACTGGTGGATGGACCTGCTTAGTCTAAAGTGTCGATAATGGGCCCGGGGGGTATACCGGCGTCAACTGAGGGTGATGGCCATGGACCCTGCAGCGCTTGAAGCACTCGTCATAGGCTTGGTCGTGGCAATTGTCGGTTTTGTGGGCGGCCGATGGTGGGCTGAGGTCAGGCGAGCCCGGTTTGACATGCGACGTACCTGGAAGACGCGCAAGAACTACCGCGATGGCGGCTGAATCGCCCTGAGTTCGAGATCATTCTGTATCAACGTCACGCGGTGTGCTCGAATTCGAATACAAACAGGCATAGTCACCGGCACGTGTCAGCTTCGGCGATACCGTCGCCATCCACAGCGCCAAGGCCGCCGGCGAGCGGACTGGATCGCGGGCTGCGTATGCGATGATCACCGCTATGAGCGCCCGACGGCCCACTGCAGCCGCTGGGCTGGTTGTCCTACTCACCAGTAGCGGATTGCTCCACTTCGTGGCGCCCGCCCCGTTCGACGCAATCGTTCCTGAGCAGTTGCCGGGCACCGCCCGCACCTGGACTCACCTTTCCGGGGCGACCGAGTTGTTGATCGCTGTGCTGATCGCGATTCCCCGCACCCGGCGGCTCGGTGGACTGCTCGCCGCGCTGCTATTCGTCGCGGTGTTTCCGGCCAACGTGAAGATGGCGATCGACTGGTCGGACCGGCCGGCCTGGATACGTGCGCTGGCCTATGGGCGGTTGCCGCTGCAGATCCTGCTGGTGTTGTGGGCAGTGCTTGTATACCGCCGCGCCGCGTTCAGGCGCGGCCCGTAACACCGAGGCTGGTGACGCCGACAAACAGGCACCACCGCTCGTCGTTGGTCGGATTGACGCCGCGGCCGCTGAACATGTCAGCGTCGACCGCTCGTCGCGTCAGTTACAGCACTTGGCGCAAGTGACACGCCTACTGGTTTGCAGGGTTTGCCGCTGCCGTGGCCTTACCGTTACCTTTCCGTCGGTCGTAGATCAGGATCTGGTTGCAAGCCGGTGCTGTTCCCCGCTCTGCAAGCCAGGTCCCCGCCGTGAAGGGACCACAGTTGGCGAGTCACCGCTCCCCCCGCGGTCGTCGGCGGCATCCCGAGATCGCCTCCACGCTTGCCTCCACCCCTACTCTCACCCCCGGATCCCGTGGTGCGCATCGCGTGCCACGGCCAGGTCCGGCGCTGCGCTGCCGGGCCGTAACGGCCGCGGTTGCCGCAGGTGCTTTGGCTGTCGCCGGTAACTCGCTGCAGACCAACACAGCCGCCGGATCCGAAACGATCGCTGAGGTTGCGCCGGCCGCAGTCGACGGGCCGTCGCTGGAACCAGAAATTATGCAGCTCAGCCCCGCTAGCGATTCCGTCGTCGGAGTGCAGGCATTGCGTCGCGCCGTCGAGAAGGCTGACCAAGCAGCCCACCAGGAAGCAATACAGAACCGCCTGGGTGAACCGTACAAAGCCGGTAACAGCCACAGCCTGGACGGCTGGATCGCCAAGGCCCTCGGGCTGATGGGTCTGCCCCAAGCCCTGTCAAAGGGCGTTAAGACGATCATCATGCACGAATCCGGCGGCGATCCCGACGCGATCAACAACTGGGACAGCAACGCCAAAGCGGGCATCCCTTCGCAGGGCCTCATGCAGACCATCCCCAGCACCTTCAAAGCCTGCGTGTTGCCTAGCCTGGCCAATAGCGCGATCACCGACCCGGTGGCCAACATCACCGCCGGGATCCGCAGCATGATCACGCATCACGGCATCGGTGCCGTGATGAACGGTGGGCGGCGGGATGGCAGCGGCAACTATCTGGGCTACGGCGGAGCTGGCTGCCCGTCCTATGACCTCGACAAGTACGCGTCCCAACTCCACAAACTGTGGACCGACGAGCCACTGCCCGGTGCGGTAAAGGCAGAGGACGCCCAGGTAGCGGCTCCGGTCAGCTCAGGTGGATGACACGGCATTCGCCCGACGGATGTAGTCGATCATTTCTGGGGACGGTCCGCCGTACTGCTGCTGGAGCATCTCACTGTTGTCAGCCTGCATGCGATACAGTGAGTCGCGGAGTCCCGGATCGCCGCCGTGGAAGAACTTCAGCAGCACCATCCAGCGCCGCGCCAGTGCCTGCACCGTCGGTGCGCCAGGGTCGGTGCCGGCGTCCAGCTCGGCCTGCACCTGCGCGATGAGCTGCGGCCATTCCGCCATCACCCTCGCGGTGGCCTCCTCGCCGGTCTGCTCATGCCGCTGAGTCACAGCCGCGAGCTGCTCCTCAGTGAAGTAGCGCTGCATGGTCTCGTCCACTTTCCTCACTTCTTCCATGAGATCGAGGAGATCGGCGGCCGGTGGAGATCCGACTACCTGCACCGCGGCCACCATCGCAGCCAGCCGGCGCCGCAGCGCAGTGATCGCCACCAGCTGCTGGTCGACGTGCCCCAGGTGATCCCGCAGTAGATCAGCGAGATCCGGCTCACCGGTGAGCAGATCGCCGATCACCTCCAGGGGGGTAGCCCCAGCTCGCGCAGCGCCACGATCCGGTACAGGCGGCGTACGTCGGGTTCGCCGTACAACCGGTGTCCCGACGGCGTCCACGCCGACGGTGACAGCAACCCGAGCTGGTCATAGTGATGCAGCGTCCGCACGGTCAATCCGGTCAGCCGGGCAAGCTGCCCCACCTTCCAGGACTGCCCGTCGATGCCGGCCATTGCGCCCTCATCTCTCCTCGTGCTCCGCCGATCGCGGTAGCACAACGGACGCTAAGTCCTGCCGCTACGTCAGGTTCAAGTCCTGAGCGGCTCATCGCAAACCGAATCCCGGGAAGGCTGCCGGGGTGATTCTCGTTGCCCGGTAGTGACGTCCGGATCGGGTGTCCCCAGCCTAGGAGCGTGCCGTGGCAGAAGAGCAGGTTGAGGTGCAGCGAGTTCTGATGGTGGCGGCACATCCCGACGACGTGGATTTCGGGTCCGCGGGCACGATCGCCACCTGGACTGACGCTGGTCTTGAGGTGTTTTACTGCATCGTGACTGATGGGGACGCGGGTGGTTTCGATCCTCAGGTTCCCCGCTCGGCGATCGGCAGTATCCGGCAGGATGAGCAGCGCAAGGCAGCCGCCGCGCTGGGCGTCGCCGACGTCGAGTTTCTCGGTCACCCTGACGGCCGGCTCATGGTGAGCTTCGAACTGCGGCGAGACATTGCCCGCGCCATCCGTAGAGTCCGCCCGGACCGAGTGGTGATCCCGTCCCCGCAACGTGACTTGCGCAATCTTTACGCGAGTCATCCCGACCACCAGGCTGCCGGCGAAGCCGCACTGTGCGCCGTCTACCCCGACGCCCGCAATCCCTTCGCGCATCCTGAACTGCTCGCCGAGGAGGAGCTGGAAGCACACACCGTCCCTGAAGTGTGGGTGACCAGCCCCAATGACCGGGCCGACCATTACGTCGACATCACTGACACCTTTGACCGCAAGATCGCCGCACTGCGCGCGCACGTCAGCCAGACCGCGCACATGACGGCACTGGAGGAGCGAATGCGCGCGTGGGGAGCGATGCAGGCCCGGGCGGCTGGGCTGGCGGAGGGCCGGCTGGCGGAGGGCTACCTGGTACTCGACACCCGCTGACCTCACTCGCTCACAGGGTTGCGTGCGGTGGGACTAGGTCTCGTCCTCACTGCCGGTGAGCAGAACGTGGGCGACCAGCTCGGGATCGTCGCTCATCGGCACGTGCCCGCAGCCGGGTAGCCGCAGCAGGCGGACGTGGGGAATCAGCCGGATCACTGATTCGGCGCGGGGCCGCCGGAAGAGAAAGTCCCGGCCACCCCACGCGATGGTCACCGGCACGTCAGGCACCCGACCGGCAAAGATGATTTTATCTCCGGCGGCCAGACTGGGGGTGAAACCAACCGCGTTGATCATCGCCTGCATGTCATCGAGCAATACCTGCGGTTCAAGCAGGGCCGGACGGCCGAACAGGACGCCGCACATGAGCGTGCGTCCGGCCGGGGTCTGGGCGAGGCGGGCCGCGAGCTGTGGAGGCATGTACCGCGCCGTGCGGTGCACCGACCGCACCATGGTCAGCGATACCCGCCGCCCCATTGGGGTCCATAGTCCCGCCGGAGACAGCGCCGTCGCGCTGCGCACCATCCCCTGTTGCGCCAGCACGAGAGACACCAGGCCACCCATCGAGTTCCCGGCCACGTGCGGGCGATCCAAGCCCAGGGTCGCGAAAAACTTGCCCAGCACGGTGACCGCGGTGTCCAGCTCGTAGCGCAGGTGGTCCGGCAGCGGGGGCGACTCACCGAAACCCGGAAAGTCGATGGAGATCACTTCGCGGTGCTTGGCCAACTGGTCGATGACGGGAAGCCATCCCTGCCGCCGATGCCCGGCACCGTGCAGCAACACCAGCGGCGGCCCCACGCCGCACTTGTCGTAGGCCAGCTGCACACCAAGCACTGTATAGACTTATGACCCGAGAGTAACTAGTGCTCCAGGTTCGCACGCGGACGAATACTGCGCAGCACCCTCGCTGAAATGAGAGAATCGCCGCTCGTGCGCGAATCGTTGGCCGACCGGGTCGCCCGGCGCCGCGCCGCCGTGCCGCCGATCGGTTACCCGCAGGCCTTACCGGTGAGCCGGCGCAAGGACGAGATCGCCGTGGCGATCCGGGATCACCAGGTGGTGATCGTGGCTGGGGAGACCGGGTCCGGGAAGACGACGCAGATTCCGAAGATCTGCCTGGAGCTGGGGCGTGGGATCCAGGGCACGATCGGGCATACTCAGCCTCGCCGGCTGGCCGCGCGCACGGTGGCCGAGCGCATCGCCGACGAGCTCGACGTCTCGGTTGGTGGGGTGGTCGGCTGGAAGGTGCGGTTCACCGATCGCGCATCCGACGACACCCTCGTCAAGTTGATGACCGACGGCATCCTGCTGGCCGAGATCCAGTCCGATCGGTTGCTCCGGCAGTACGACACACTGATCATCGACGAGGCGCACGAACGCTCGCTGAACATCGATTTCGTGCTGGGCTATCTAAAGCAGCTGTTGCCCCACCGCCCCGACCTTAAGGTGATCATCACCTCGGCGACCATCGACCCTGAACGGTTCTCCCGGTACTTCGACGGCGCACCGGTGATCGAGGTCTCCGGCCGCAGCTACCCGGTGGAGATCCGCTATCGCCCCTATGGGCTCGACAGCACCGATGACCGCGACCAGACCCAGGCGATCTGCGACGCGGTGACCGAACTGCGCGCCGAGGGTCCCGGCGACATGCTGGTCTTCCTGTCCGGTGAGCGGGAAATCCGCGACACCCGTGATGCGTTGCAGGCCCTGCAGCTGGCGGATACCGAGATCCTGGCACTGTATGCCCGGCTGTCGGCGGCCGAGCAGCACCGGGTCTTCGAGCCGCCGGGCACCGGGAGTCGACACACCGTGCAGGGGAGGTGGACACGCGCGGGGCAGGGGCGGACACGCCGGATTGTGCTGGCTACCAATGTCGCGGAGACGTCGCTGACCGTGCCGGGGATCCGGTACGTGATCGACCCCGGCACGGCCAGGATCTCCCGCTACAGCCGCCGGCTCAAGGTGCAGCGGCTGCCGATCGAACCAGTATCCCAAGCATCGGCCACCCAGCGGGCCGGTCGATGCGGGCGCACCAGTGATGGCATCTGTATCCGGCTGTACTCGGCGGAGGATTTTCAGTCGCGGCCGGAGTTCACCGATCCAGAGATCATCCGCACCCATCTCGCATCGGTGATCCTGCAGATGGCGGCGCTGAACCTGGGCGAGGTGGCCGCGTTCGGGTTCCTCGATCCACCGGACCGCCGGCAGGTCTCCGACGGCGTGGCCCTACTGCGCGAGTTGGGGGCTCTTCAAGGCCGGCCAACCCCCGGGTTGGCCGGCCTTGAAGAGCCCCCAACCATGCGACTCACCCGAGTCGGGCGCACCCTCGCACAGCTGCCGCTGGACCCCCGGCTGGCCAGAATGGTGGTGGCGGCCAATGACAATGGTTGCCTGCGCGAGGTGCTGGTGATCGTCGCGGCGCTGTCCATCCAGGATCCGCGGGAGCGCCCGGCTGACGCCGAGGCGGTCGCCGACGCCCAGCACGCCCGGTTCACCGACAAGGATTCCGACTTCGTGGCCTACCTCAACCTCTGGCGCCACCTCGACGAGCAGCAGCAGGCGCTGTCCTCCACCCAGTTCCGAAAGCTGTGCAAGAAAGAGTTCCTGCATTACCTGCGGGTTCGGGAATGGCAGGACCTGCACGGGCAGCTGCGCCGGTTGGCCCGTGACCTCACCATGACGGCGAACGCCGCGCCCGCGCCGCCACCGCAGGTGCACGTCGCACTGCTGGCCGGGCTGCTCTCGCAGATTGGATTGCGCGACTCTGAGACCCGCGACTACCTGGGTGCCCGGGGGGCTCGGTTTGCTGTGCACCCCGGCTCGGCGCTGTTCCGTAAGCAGCCGCGCTGGGTGATGGCGGCCGAGCTGGTGGAGACGTCGCGGCTGTGGGGCCGGATCGCCGCGCGGATCGAGCCGCAGTGGGTGGAACCACTGGCCGAGCACCTGGTCAAGCGCAGTTACAGCGAGCCGCACTGGGAACGTAAGCGCGGTGCAGTGATGGCCTACGAGAAGGTCACGCTCTACGGCATCCCGATCGTCGCGTCGCGCAAGGTCGGCTACTCCGCCGTCGACCCGCAGCTGTGCCGCGAGCTGTTCCTTCGGCACGCTCTGGTCGAAGGTGACTGGGACACCCGGCACGCCTTCTTCCACGCCAACCGGGCCATGCTCGACGACGTCGAGGAACTCGAGCAGCGGGCCCGCCGCCACGACATCAGCGTCGACGACGAGACCCTGTTCGATTTCTACGACCAACGTATCCCACCCGAAAGCGTCTCGGCCCGGCATTTCGACAACTGGTGGCGCAAGGTCCGTAAGGCCCAACCCCACCTGCTGGACTTCGACCCCGCAATGCTGATCACCGGCCAGGACGTCAGCGAGCAGGACTATCCCGATCACTGGTCCCACGGCACGCTGCGGCTGGAGCTGTCCTACCAGTTCGAGCCGGGCGCCGACGCCGACGGGGTGACCGTGCATGTGCCACTGCCGGTACTCAACCAGGTCGATCCGGCACCCTTCAGCTGGCAAGTCCCTGGCTTGCGCAACGAACTGGTCGTCGCACTGCTCAGGTCGTTGCCCAAGACGCTGCGCCGCGCGCTGGTGCCGGTACCCGACCACGCGAAAGCGCTGCTGGCCCGGATGACCCCGTACCAGCAACCGCTGCTGGATGCCCTGGAACGGGAGTTGCACCACGCGGGTCTGGCGGTGCGCCGCGAGGACTGGCAGCTCGACCGGGTGCCCAACCACCTGAAGATGACATTTCGGGTGCACGACGGCGACCGCACCTTGGCCCAAGGCGGCGACCTCGCGGCGCTGAGCCGCCAGCTGCAGCCGCAGCTACGGGCCACATTGGCCGACGCCGGGACCGGGGTGCAACGGCGCGGCCTGCGCAGCTGGGATTTCGGGACGCTGCCGCAGACCCACCAGCAAGAGCAGGCCGGAAATCTGGTCACCGGTTACCCGGCGCTGGTCGACGAGGGCGACACCGTGGCCGTCGCGCTGCTGCCCACCGAGGCCGAGCAGCAACACGCCATGTGGGCGGGCACCCGGCGGCTGCTGCTGCTGGCGGTGCCGTCGCCGGTCAAGTCGATCCAGCGCGAACTGGACGGTCCGGCTCGGCTGGTGCTGAAACAGAATCCGCACGGCAGTCTCGAGGCGTTGCTGGCCGACTGCCTGCACTGCGCCGCCGACGCGTTGATTGCCGCCTGCGGCGGGCCACCCCGCGATGAGGCCGGCTTCGCCCAGCTGGTTGCCCGTGCCCACGCCGAGCTAGCCGGCGCGATGCGCGCTGTGGTCACCCACGTGCAACGCATCCTGACCGTCGCGCACACCGTGGCGACCCGGTTGGCCGAGCTCACCGCGCCGGTACTGGCGCCCGCCGTTGCCGACGTCCGCGACCAGCTGGCCCGCCTGATCGGGCCCGGCTTCGTCACCGCGACGGGCACGCAGCGGTTACCCGACCTCACTCGCTATCTGCAGGCCATCGAGCGCAGGCTGGACAAGCTGCCCCGCGATCCGGACCGTGACCGCGACTGGATGCAACGGATCCACATCGTCGTGCAGGAGTACCAGCAGCTGCGCGACGAGGTCGGTGACGGGCCGCAGCTGCAGCAGATCTGCTGGATGATCGAAGAGCTGCGGGTCAGCTACTTCGCCCAGGAGCTGCGTACCCCGTACCCGGTCTCCGACAAGCGGATCTATCAGGCGATGGATGAGCTGGCCGGCTAGCTCAGTCACCGCAGCCGCATGTGCAGCCGGACCGTGGTGCCGGTACCGATCTGACCGGTCGGCATCTCGACCAGGTCACACAGTGCGTTGACCAAGATCAGCCCACGGCCATGCGATTTCCCCTCGCCGGGCGGCATCCGGCCGACCAACCGGTCGTGCAGCTGCCCGCTGTCGGTGATCTGGCAGACCAGGCTCTCGGTGTCCGGGTCCTGCCACAGCGCGAGCACACCCGCCGCATGGGTGTGCTGCAGGGTGTTGGTAGCGACCTCGTCGACCGCAAGGCACAGATCGGATACCCGCTGCGCGTCCAGCCCGGCTCGCAACGCCAGGTTTGCAACGAACTGCCGGATGGCCCGCAGGTCGGTCAGAGAGGAGAAGACTCGCATGTCACCCCACCACTCCGGGGGGTCGGGCAACAAGCGGAGGCTTGCGTCGGCGATGGCCCGGGGGTCGGCATAGTCGGGGCTGATCTCTCGCCGCCCGCCCGCGACCAGTCCCGGATGGGTTCGCCGGGCATCGGCCAGGACCGTAGCGCCGAGTCCCTGACGGTCGTACGGGCACAGGATAGTGGCCTGCTGGCCCGCCAGGGCGACGTTGAGGAGGGCTTCGTGTTGCAACGCGGCGCGGTATTCGGCGGCGGATCGACCTGGCCAGATCGGTTCGCCCACGATGCGTACCCGACCCGCCGGGTGGCCGTGGGCAAACGCGTAGAAGACGGTGGGAATGATCCGGCCGGGATTGCGACCCACCTCGGCCATGTCCACAAACCGGACCCGTTGCGCGTCGGGGCCCAGGACCGCGCGCAGCACGTCAAGGTGTGAACCGGGGACCGCGACCAGGGCCGGTTCCGCCAACTCGAACCCGTCCCGGACGAAGCGCGCGATGCCGTTGGCGTAGTCCTGCTCGTCGAGGTAGAACAGCGCCTCGTGCACCAGCCCGGTGCGCTCGGGCTGCGCAACGCTCACGGGCTGACTTGCCACGCTCATACGCTCGACCTCCGGTCCCTCTATGGCGCAGAGGGTACAACTGTTCGTTGCGCTGAACATGTGAATATTTCACTCATCGGTGAGCGATCAGCCGATACTAGCCGTACGTAGGTGTCCATATGCGCGCAGCGAGTGAGTACCCCGCGGGAGGAGCATCGGCACATGCGTCGTCGGTTGTTCGAAGCTGAGCATGACGCGTTCCGGGAGAGCGTCCGGACCTTCGTGGCCAAAGAGGTGTTGCCACACTGCGTGGAGTGGGAAGCGCAGGGCATCGTGCCCCGGGAGCTGTTCCTCCGAGCCGGGTCCAGCGGCTTTCTCGGTATGGCCGTCCCGGAGGAGTTCGGCGGCGGCGGGGTGGCTGACTTCCGGTTCAACGCGGTGCTGGGCGAGGAGGTCATGCACCCTGGAGCGGCGGCCGCGGGGCTAGGGCTCACTCTGCACACCGACATCTGCTTGCCCTACTTCCTCGATCTGGCCACCGATGAGCAGCAGCGGCGGTGGCTGCCCGGGATCGCCGCTGGGAATCTGATCACGGCAATCGCGATGACAGAGCCGGGAATGGGCTCTGATCTGGCGAGCATGGCCACCACGGCGGTGCGCCGATCGGACCATTATCTGGTCAACGGCTCTAAAACGTTCATCACCAACGGCATCAACGCCGATCTGGTCATCACTGCCGTGAAGACCGATCTGCAGCAACGGCATCAGGGGATAAGTCTGATCGTGCTGGAACGCGGAATGGAAGGTTTCGAGCGTGGTCGCAACCTCGCCAAGCTGGGCCAGCATTCCCAGGACACCGCTGAATTGTTTTTCCGCGACGTCAAGGTGCCGGTCAACAACCTGCTCGGCGAGGCGGGCCGCGGGTTCGCTCACTTGGTGGACCGGTTACCCCAGGAACGACTGTCGATCGCCATCTCCGGGGTAGCCGGGGCGCGGGCAGCGTTGGACCTGACGCTGGCCTACGTTAAGGACCGCAAAGCCTTCGGTCAACCCATCGGATCCTTCCAGAACACCAGGTTCCGGCTGGCCGAAATGGTCACCGAGATCGACCTTGCCCAAACCTTCATCGATCGCTGCATTGAGGCGCTCAATGACGGCGAGCTGACCGTGACCGACGCTGCCAAGGCCAAGTGGTGGTGCACGGAGCTGCAGGGCCGGGTGGTCGACGTCTGCCTGCAGTTGCACGGCGGCTACGGCTACATGCTCGAGTATCCCATCGCCCGGGCCTACGCCGATGCTCGCATCACCCGCATTTATGGCGGGACCACAGAGATTATGAAGGAAATCATCGGCCGATCACTTGATCTGTGATCCGTCAGGCGAGAAATAGCGACAGACCTGCTTCTGCCGTATTTAGCGTTGCCTTTGCCTGGAGCTGGCAGCAACTGCTGCTTCAATCTCGGACACCAGGGCGAGATCGGGTGAGTACAAACCGATCGGTCTGATACTCACAGTGAGGACAAGTCCGGACGGCGCACAAGCTTGCACACGTCCGACATGCATCACTTAGAGTGAAAGTCGCCGCGAAGCGGTACGTCTGGGGCCCCTTCCAACGATGTCACTACTAAGCACATCAACTATGAACCAGCACGGAGGGGAGGACCAGATGAACGGTCACGGCGGTGACGCGGTCGCCCACGATATGTTCGCGCTGCTGCACGAAGCGGCGGCGCCTGTAGTGACCCGTTGGACTTACTGCACGGATGATCCCTTTGCGGTGACCCTTGAGATCCAGACCCGTGGCAATCGCTGCGTGGACTGGGTCCTGGCCCGCGAACTGCTGGTGGCTGGGCTCAGTGCTCCCGCGGGGATCGGGGACGTGCGGATGCGTCCTGCTCGGATGGGTCAATGGGACGTGACGCTGGTGGAGATCTGTTCACCCGACGGGCACGCCGTGCTGGAGGTGGACCGCGATCTGTTGCGGCAGTTCGTCGACGCCACTATCGAAGTCGTGCCGCTGGGAGACGAGGGCGCGGCCGTCGACATGGACGCCGAAATCGAGAAGATCACCAGGAGCTGCGCAGGTTGAAATGAACGGAACCGCCAATTGGTTCCGATCGCACCCAGCAGCTGTCCACTCACCGCCAATTGGTTCCAAATGGCGCACATTTGCCGCGCGCTAAGATTAAGTAGCGTCGTGGAAGATTAGGCCTAGGGCGTGGCGGTGGCCGCTGTGGAGGACGGACACGCCATGGCGCATGGTGATCCGGTAATAGCCACGGCTGCCCGACCCTGGCCGGTAGCGGGTGGGCCAGATCACGGCCCGGCCCTGGTCGAGGTTAATCGCAGTACCGCGGGACTGTGCCCTGGGCAGGTTTTCCACTAGCAGAAATTCGCCGCCGGTGTAGTCGGCGCCCAGCTGTGACAGCGCGACCATCGCCTGCAGCGGAAAGGTGTGCTCGCCGTAGAGATCCTGGTGCAGACAGTTGTAATCGCCCGCGCCGTAGCGCAGTACTAACGGCGTCGGCCGGGTCTGCCCAGCCGCGTGGCAGCGGTCCAGGAAGTCCTCCAGCCGGTCGGGGAACCGCTCGGGCAGCCGCAGCCGCTCATGCCAGATGTTCGCCACCGGGACCAGCCGCGGGTACAGCGCCTGCCGCAATCGATGCACCGCATCCGGCAGCGGGTGATCGAAATACTGGTACTGCCCGGAGCCGAACCGGTGCCTGGCCATATCCACCCGGGTCCGCCAATGCTCGGGCTGGTCGTAGAGGGCGACCAGTTCGTCGCACTGCGCGGCGGGCAGCACCGGCGGGGTGACCGCGTAGCCGTGCCGATCCAGCGATTCGCACAGCTGCGACCAGTCCCAACCGTGCACCGTGTCAGTGATCAAGTCGGCGGTCATGACGATGTCTCCCGTTGTGCGAGCGCCGCGGTCGGCTGGCAGTGCCGGCACGGTCGATAGCCGGCGAGCTGAGCGGCGGCCACCGAGGCGAAGCCCTGCCGGTGCACCGGAGTGATCCGGCGGACGTGCGAGCAGGACGGGAAACACACCACGCCAGTGGTGTCGCTAGCCAGGTAGCGCACCCCGTGGCGAGCCAGCTCCCGGACCTCTCCGAGGTTGGCGCCCTCGACCGCCAGCAGACGGGACTTCGTCTTCGCGCCGAACACGTAGTCACCCACCGCGCCGTCGGAGCGAATCACCCGGTGGCAGCCGATGAGCACCGGTACCGGATTGCGTCCCAATGCTGAGCCCACCGCCCGCACCGCGCCGGGGCGGCCCAGCTGCTCGGCGATCCAGCGGTAGGGCCGTACCTCGCCGCGGGGAATGGTGGCCGCCGCGGCCAGCACAGCCTGGTCGAAGTCGCCCAGCCCGCTGAAGTCGAACCGCAGCGCGCTGACCCGCCCGGTGCGCAGCGCGGGCAGCAGCCCCGCAGGCGGCCGAGTGCCGGGCCGCATCGGGCGCGCGAAGCGGACCCGGAATGCGGCCGTGAATTCCGCGTCGGAGTCACCGACCGCGTCGCCAGTCCGGACGTAGGCAATGCCCGCTTCGGTGAATGCCACGTAGAGCGACCCGATCGGGCCTGGTACGCGCACCCAACGGGCGATGACCCGGTCGATCAGCCCAGGCGGCGGGTCGACGGCCAGCCCGGCCAGCGCGGCGGCCAGCGGGTCGTGGTTATCACTGGTCATGAGACACCTCGCAGAGGTCAGAGCGAGCAGCGGACAGTTCCCGGAGCCGGCGCAAGCCCCGGGAGATATGCGACTTGACGGTCCCCGGCGGGCAGCCCAGCACCTCGGCGATCTCGGTGATAGGCAGATCGTTGACGTGCCGCAACACCACCGCGATTCGCTGCTGTTCGGGCAATTGCGCCAGCTGCCGGGCCAGCTGCTGGGCGGTGTCCCGCCGGTCGATCACGGCGTCCACGTCGGCACCGGGATCGATCGGTTCGGTCACGCTCGCCAGATCCACCGGCGCCGGGCGCCGGGCCGCGGCACGGGCGTGGTTGCGCCACACGTTGAGCAGGATCGTCACCAGCCAGGCCCGCGGCTGCAACGCCAGGATCCGCTCCGCGGGGTAGCCGCGCAGCGCCCGGTACGCCGCAGAAACGCCTCCGCGGTGAGATCCTCGGCCACGGTCGGATGCCCGCACACCCGCACCGCGACTGAGAAAACCAGCCGCCGGTAGGCACCGAAGAGCTCGACGAAACCACTGTCGAGGTCCTTGTTCAGTGCGATCAAGATCGGGGCGACGAGCACAGGTTCCGCGTCGCGCGTGTCGGTAACGCTCATGTCCCAGGGAACCCCGACGCACTGACCACGGTTGCATCATCGGCTTGGACCACATGAAAGGACACCGACATGCGGGTCGCTGTCATCGGTGGCACCGGCCTGGACGCCGCGCTGGCCGCCTGGCTTGCCACGAAGCTCCCCGAGCTTAGCTACGAAGAGTAGCATCTGTACCCCGATCGAATGCGATGTGTAACGAAACACGGCGTTTTCGAGGTATGCAATG
>DASQVB010000502.1:0-5012 GCA_035640975.1 Pseudonocardiaceae bacterium | reverse complement strand
TTCGGCTTCATAGGCCTGCACGTCGGTGATGGCGGTGGCGAACTGACCGGCAATGAGGTGCAGAAACGATCGGTAATCCTCGTCGAGTTCGCGGTAGGGGCTGACGCCGACGACCAGCACCCCGATCGGACGATCCCGTTGGCGGGAGCCTGCCAGCGGGATCGCGAGCACCGTGTCGACATCGGCGTCACCGACCTCATTGCCCCCCGGCTGTGCCAAGCCGGGAAGCCCTGTCGCGAGCCCGGAAATGACCTGCGTCTGCCTCGAGGTAACGGCCTGCCAGATCGACGATCCGATCGCTGGACTTGGCAGCGATGTAGGCAGCACATGGTCGCTGGCGAGGCCCTGATCGGCCAACCGCGTGCCAGCCCCGTCCGGGGTGAGGAGGTAGACCAGGGCGAACGGGATATCGGCCCGGTTGCCCGAGAGGACATCCATCGCCGCCGCGCACGCTTGCTGCACACTTGTGGTCCGCGCCACGGACAGTTCCCCTAGTGCGTGCAGCGTGGCTAGCCGGCGTTCGTCCAGCACTCGGGTGGTGGTCTCGATGACTGCGGTGAACACTCCACTAACCGCGCCATCCCCGTCGTGGATAGGGCTGTAGGAGTAGGTGAAGTACGCCTCTTCCAAGTACCCGTACCGGTACGCCGGCAACAGCTGGTCATCCGACCAGGTCGCCTCGCCGCTGTTGAGAACGTGTCGCATTTGTGCGCCGATGATGTGCCACATTTCCGGCCACACCTGGGCTCCAGGCTTGCCCAGCGCCGGGTGCTTCGACGGGCCCAGGATGGGAACCCACGCGTCGTTGTAGATCAACACCAGCTGCGGGCCCCACCAAATGACCATTGGGTGTCGGGAAGTCACGCAGATTCTCACGGCAGTGCGGAGGCTGTGTGGCCATTCCTCGATCGCCCCGATCGGTGTGGCCGCCCAGTCGTGGGCGATGATCAGTTCGCCCATCCGGCCGCCCTCGGCCAGGAATGACAACTTCCTGCCAGGGCCACCGCGATCAGGAGGAAGGCCGGCCTGATCAGCTGCGGTCACCGCTCGCCTCCTCGACGCTGCGACCGGCTCGGCCGCGAACTCAGCCCCCGCGGCTCCCAACACAACGACGATATCGGCGCCCGAGCCGGTGCACATCGCAGAAATGGTGGTGACCCGCTGCCAGAGCCCAGCACCAGCAGGGCGGTATAGCCGAACACCACTGTCTCCAGCGAAGTGCTCACTTCCCTGAGGTCCGCTTCCGCTCGGCCCGAACAAGCTGGTCGTGGTCTGCACTGCACCTTGGTCGTGACTATGTCACCCGATAGTGTACTGCCGGAAATACCTTGATGCATGGTTGTGCCGGGGCGTAGGCCAGCTGATCTTTGACGAGCGCGACGGCGTCAGATGTTAATCGTCCAGATCATGCCCGTGGTCGTTTGGGGAGCCCGGGCTCTGGCTGAACTTAGAATCGCCCTTACCGACCGAGAGGAAACACGGACAGCGCCACGGACTCTTCGGCGGCACCCGACCCTCAGCCGGGTGCAAGCCGTGACAGCGGGCGTCAGCCGCTTTGACCTCCTGGGGACTGCACCTTGAGGTCACTCTCGTCCAACTCTGATGACGGAACGGGCACCGAGGTAACCGGTACCGACTCCACCTCGTCAAACTCGCGTATACGCTCCTGGTAGTCGGCTGTCACGCCCTCTTGCGCTGCTTCCGCGTCGAAACCCGTCGTCTCCCCGGCATCGCTTGTCTCCTGGGTATCCGCTTGCATCGGGGCCCCGCCTGCCACGTCGGCACCGCTTGCCTCGTCGGTGACGCCGGTCGTTGTCTCGTCAGTTGGAGACTCGGGATTCAGCTCGGCGTCCTGTTGGCTGCCCTCAGGATTCGTCATCGTCCGATCCTTTCTCGTGTACTCCACCTGTCTGTCTACATTAGTACTACGGGTACCGCCCACGGAAGATCAGCAAACATCGCTTCCACCGCAGGTGCTGGCCAAATCCGCGGTTTCGGCGCGTCCGTCGGATAGTTGGCACGCTGTTGTACGCCTCCAGACCTCTGGTGTGGGCCCTGGAACGCCACGTCGAATACCGGTCAAGGTGCTCGGTGATGGCCGGTGGCCCTTCCGCTGGGTGATACCTTCGTCACGCCCTGAGACATCAGCTGCCGGCGAGGCACAAGCCCCGCTACGACCACTCGCACGGTGCCGATGACGCTGGACCGTCCCTAGCAGGCAGGAGCAGGTATGGCACGCGTCGGACTGTTGACCTTCTCCGACGGACGCGACTTCGTCCACGCCGACATCAAGACGTTCGGTCAAGACGTGGAAGGCCGCATCGCCCAGGCGCTCGAACAGGCGGGGCACGAGGTCATCCGTGCCACGGAGCCGATCTGGACCAACACGCTGGCCACCACCGAGGCGCGCCGGGTCGCAGACGCCCGACCGGACCTCACTATCTTCAACTACCCGGTGTGGGCCTTCCCGCACTTCTCGATGCTCGCCGCGGCAGCAACGCCCGGCCCGCTGTTGTTGTTCTCCAACATCGACCCGCAGTTCCCCGGGATGGTCGGCATGCTGGCGGCCGGCGGAGGGCTGGACCAGATCGGACGGCAACACACCCGGGTGTGGGGTGACGTGACCGACTCGGCCGTGCGGGACCGCGTTCTGCAGACCGTTCGAGCCGCGGCGGCAGTGTCCACGCTGTCGGGCAGTACCTTCGGCCGCATCGGCGGCCGTCCGATGGGCATGTACACCGCGGTGGCCGATACCGATCAGTGGATGAGCACGTTCGGGGTCGATGTCGAGGAGATCGACCAGTGGGAGATCGTGCGGCGCTCGGACAGCGTCGAGCAGTCGCGGGTGACCGCCGGCCGGGAATGGCTGGAGCGCCACGCCGCCGGAGTGCACTACGACGGCAAGCAGTTGACGCATGAACTGCTCGAACGTCAGATCCGCTCCTACCACGCCGTGCGAGAGCTGATCGACGAGTGGAACCTCGACTTCTGCGGGATCAAGGGTCAGCCCGAGCTGACCACGCACTTCACCACGATGGACGTCACCGAGGCCTTCCTCAACGACCCCTACGACTGGGAAGGCCCCAAGCAGCCCCATGTCTGTGCCACCGAGTCCGACATGGACGGTGCGCTGACCATGCAACTGCTCAAAGGCTTGACCGGTACGCCGGTGCTGTTCGCCGACGTGCGGCACTACCACGCTGACCGCGACATCTGGGATCTGTGCAACTCCGGGCAGCACGCCACCTGGTACGCCGCGCGCAGTGACGACCCGGCGGAGAACCTGCGCAGAGTGCACTTCTATCCCGAGATCTTTTACTTCCCCGCCGGTGGTGCCTCGGTGTCGTTTTTCGCCGCACCCGGGCCCGCCACCTTCGCCCGGCTGACCCGGCTCGAGGGCCGGTACCGGATGCACGTTGCCCGCGGCGCGTTCGAGTCCTACGACGACGCGACCAACGAGGCGTTGGCTCGGCAGTCGACGTTCGAGTGGCCACATGCATTCGCTCGACTTGAAGTCGAGGCCGGCGAGTTCCTGTCGAACTTCGGGGCCAACCACATCCATGCGGTGCCCGGTGAGCACGTGGCCGAGCTGCGGGCGGTGTGCCGCATGCTCGACATCGAGTGGGCCGGGCTGGGTGTGGCCCAGTGAAGACGCGGTGAGCTCGCTGCTGCTCGGTGTCGACATCGGCACCTCCAGCTCCAAGGGCGTGCTGGTGCACGCCGACGGCACCATCATCGCGACCGCGACCCGAGCCCATGAGGTGTCGATGCCACACCCCGGTTGGGTGGAGCACGATGCTCAGGCGGTGTGGTGGGCAGACTTCGTAGCGATCAGCAAGGAGTTGACGGCGGCGGCGCCCGAACCGGTTGCCGCGGTCGGCATCAGTGGCATCGGTCCGTGCCTGCTGCCGGTGGACAGCGAGGATCGACCCCTTCGGCCGGCGATCCTGTATGGCGTGGACACCCGCGCCACCGTCGAGATCGACGAGCTGACCCAGGCGCTGGGCAACCAAACCATCCTGGAGCGCTGCGGGTCGGTGCTCACCTCGCAAGCAGTCGGACCCAAGCTGGCGTGGCTACGTGCGAACGAACCCGAAACCTGGACAGCGACCCGCCGCTTCCTGATGGCCAGCAGCTTCATCGTGCACCGGCTCACCGGCAGCTACGTCCTCGATCATCACTCGGCGAGCCAGTGCACCCCGATGTATGACCCGGTCGAGCATCGCTGGATCGACGAATGGACCGAGCTGATCGCCCCCGGCCTGGAGCTGCCGCAACTGCGCTGGCCCTCCGATGTGGTCGGCGAGGTGCAGGTCAGCGCCGCCGAGCAGACCGGCATCCCGGTGGGCACGCCGGTGGTGGCCGGCACGATCGACGCCTGGGCCGAAGCCACCAGCGTCGGCGTCACCGCACCCGGCGACATCATGCTGATGTACGGGACGACCATGTTCCTGGTCGAGGTGCTCGACCGGCCGCGCCGTAGCCCGGATCTGTGGGGCACCGTGGGCACCTTTCCCGGCACTCACAATTTCGCTGCCGGAATGGCGACCTCGGGCGCGATCACCGAATGGATCCGCAAGCTGACCGGGGAATCCTCTTTCGACCCGCTGATCGCCGAAGCCCAGCAGTCGCCACCCGGTGCGCACGGCCTGCTCATGTTGCCCTACTTCGCCGGTGAGCGGACCCCACTGTTCGACCCGGACGCCCGCGGCGTGCTAGCCGGGCTGACCTTGCGTCACAACCGAGGGGACATCTACCGGGCGGCCCTGGAGGCCACCGCCTACGGGGTACGGCACAACCTGCAGGCGATGCGCGACGCTGGTGGGCAGGCCCGCCGCCTGGTCGCGGTGGGCGGCGGCACCAGGGGCGGGCTGTGGACGCAGATCGTCTCCGACGTCCTGGACAACCCGCAGCAGCTGCCCCGCCAGACGATGGGCGCGTGCCTGGGCGACGCGCTGCTCGCCGCCATCGGGATCGGCGAAGCACCCGACATGACTCAGTGGAATCCCATT
>DASQVB010000501.1:0-2268 GCA_035640975.1 Pseudonocardiaceae bacterium | reverse complement strand
CGCAGGTCAGCCCAGAATCCCATATTCGAGCCCCACAGCGTCGGCGTGAGTCCGCAAATCTCGCTATCAGGCTGTGTCCCCATTCACGGATGCCTCAGTGGGATAATTGGCTGGTGCGGCACGGGACGGTAAGCCATGTCTGCGAGCCTTGAGCGGTGCTGATCCGCGACGTCGTACCAGCCGCCGACGCAGAGCTTGCACGGGCGCTGCTGCGGGTGCAGCACGCTGCTTACGCCATCGAGGCCGCCCTGATCGAAGATGACCGGATCCCTGCCCTGCAGGAAGACCTACCCGATCTTCAGCAGGCCCCGCTGCGCTGGCTCGTCGCCGTGATCGACGATCAGCTCAGCGGAGCAGTGGCCTGGAAAGAGAACACCGACGAGTTCGATATCGACCGGCTCTTTGTGGCGCCCAGTGCCCACCGCTGTGGCGTAGGTCTGGCCCTCGTTGGTGAGGTCCTGCGCCGCGCCGGGGCGAGACGCACGACTGTGTCAACCGGACGCGGCAACGACCCCGCCAGAGCATTGTACGAACGACTGGGCTTTTCTCGAGTCAACGACCAAGAAGTCATGCCCGGGCTCTGGGTAATACACTACCTGCACGTCCCCTAAGTAGAGCGCCTTTCCGAAACGCCACGGTTATTTACGATGCCCGGGGAAAGCGGTTCCGTAGTGCTCCGGCCAATGCAGATTCCAGCGCGACAATGCGGATCAATGCGTTGCAGCTGCAAAAGCCGCAGGCTGTCGCCCAGGCGATAGCACCTTTTCTCACCAGGTTGCTCCGCTAACCCTTGTCGAACCAGAATGAACGCTGTCGCTGTTTTTCCAGCTTCTGGATGCTCCCGACGTCTGACGGCCGGATATGTCGATCTTTCTGGTTATTCCCTTGCGCGGTGCGGGCTCGGCGGTGATCTCTTAATGACGGGCGTGGGTCGTGCGGGGCTCGAATATGGGATTCTGGGCTGACCTGCGGGTTTACGGTGTTCGATGTGATCATGCTGAGATCTGGTACTCGCTGGTGAGTCCGCCGAGGATCGGTCTGCGGCGCACCTGGTGGTCAGCGAGGTCGATCACTGGTGGGGGCCGGGTCTCGGCTTGGGCCGGGGCGAGTTGCGCCAGCGTCCGGTGGGACCGTGCGGCATTGAAATGGTGCAGGTAGACCGTAAGGATCTGGCGCAGGTGGCGTTCGTTGACGACCAGTACTCGGTCGAGCAGCTCGCGGCGCAGGGTTCCGATCATGCGTTCGCAGATCGCGTTCGCTCGGGGTGCTCCGGGTGGACTGGTCAGGATTCGGATGTCATCCGCGGCGAAGACTGCATCGAACGCCCTGGTGAATCGGGAGTCTCGGTCCCGGAGCAGAAACTTCGTGGCGCTGACGCGGTCGGCGAGGTCCGTCATGAGGTTGCGGGCGGCTTGGGTGCTCCACGCACCGGTTGGGTGCGCGCTCACGCCGACCAGATGTACTCGGCGGGAGCCATGCTCGACCGCGATCAGGACGTAGATCCGCCTGAGCAAGATGGTGTCCACGTGCAGGAAGTCCACGGCCAGGACGGCCTTGGCTTGGCTGGTGAGGAACTGTCTCCAGGTCAGACCGGACCGGCGTGGTGCGGGATCGATGCCGGCGTCATGCAGGATCTGCCACACGGTGGAGGCAGCGATGCGATGGCCCAGGCGGACCAGTTCGCCCTGCACGCGCCGGTGGCCCCAGGTGGGGTTCTCGGTAGCCATGCGGATGATGAGCTTCTTGATCGCCGCAGCGGTGGGTGGACGCCCGGATCGGCGGCGTGCGGTGTAGTCCCATTTCCGCGAGACAAGCTTGCGATGCCAGGTCAACATCGTGGCAGGAGTCACCGGGAAGACCTCCGCCCAGCGGCGGCGTGGCAGCAGCCGGGACAAGGCAGCCAGCCACGCCCGGTCGGCAGGCGTGTAGTGCGCCCGGGCGATCTGGCGGCGCAACACGGCGTTCTCGTGGCGCAAGACCAGCAATTCGACATCCTTGCTCAAATCTCGGCGCACCAGTACGACGGCCAGACCGAGCAGGCACCGCACAAGCTGATACAAGATCGAAAACAACCGCATCCGACGATGATCCATGACCAGACAGCACGCGAGGAACGCAGGTCAGCACGCCGCATCGTGTTTCCGAGCCCCACAGGGTCTATCTGTACCGGGCCATCGACCAGTACGGGCAGGTTATCGACGTGCTGGTATCCCAGAAGCGGGACATGGTCGCCACCCGGCGATTCTTCACCCGCGCCCTCGAACACGG
>DASQVB010000500.1:0-11115 GCA_035640975.1 Pseudonocardiaceae bacterium | reverse complement strand
GACGTTGGTGGCTCTGTTGTATTACCTGGCTTCACGCGGCAGTGCCGCTGCCGGGTAGCACGAGGTGGTTGAGTCGTCGCTGTTGGCGGTCGGATTTGATCTGTGCGGCGAAACGACGGGCTTGCCGGGCGTGGGCGAGCGCGGCGTCGCGGTCACCGGCGGCGGCATGGGCGTAGGCGAGGTCGACGAGTAGGCCAGTGCGGGCGCGGACAAAGTCCGCTGGGAGGCGTGCGAGGGCTGCGGTGAGCTGGTCGATGGCGTCGGGTGCGCCGACGCGGGCCAGCGCGTTACCGCGCCAACGGTCGAGGTGGGAATCGCCCAAGAATAGAAACGGCAGAGCCGGGTCGATCGGGTTCGCGGGAAGCAGGCTGGAGGCGGTGTCGAAGGCTCGCCGGGCGTCGTCAGCGCGGCCAGCAGTGGCAAGCGTTTCGCCGTGAGCGGCGGCGAGCCAGGCGCTCAGTAACGGTGTAGCGGCGCCGTTGGCGATGCCGCGGGCGTGGGCGAGCTGGTCAACGGCGGCGGTCGTTTCGTCGAGGTCGATGAGGACGAAGGCTTGTTCGGCGGTGGCGTGTGCGAGCAGCGCGGCCGATTCTGCTTCGCGGGCGGCGGTTTTGGCGCGTTCGTAGTGTGCCCAGGCTTGACCGAGGGCGGCGCGGTCGAGGGCTTGCCATCCGGCCAGGGTGGATGCCTCCACGAGGACCCCGGCTACGGTTGGCCGCTGGGGTCCGGGGCAGTGGGTCAGCAGTTGCTGGACTTGGTTGATCTGGGTGCGGAGCTGGTCGAGTTGGGTCAGCGCGCCGAAGCGCCGGTCGATATGACGGGCGTGGTCGACCTGGTGGCGGAAGACTTCCACGGTGGCGCGGTCGATGGTGCGGGCGACGGCGAGCCGGGCGCGTAGCTCGGCTGCTTCGGGGTCTTCCTCGGGTTCGTCGGGGAAGCCCAGTTCAGTGTTGGTGCGGCCGTAGATCTCGCGGAACAGTCGTTGGTAGGTCTGATTGGGTTGTTCTTTTCCGTTCTCCCACCGCGACAGCTTGGTCTTTAGACTCGCTTTGGTCATGATCGGCAGATTCAGCGCGGCCGCGCGCCGGGTGAGTAGATCGATCACCTGGGCGCCGGTATAGCCCAACTGTCGGCGCACGGTCTGAAGCGACGTCACCATGAGCCACTCCGGCTGCGAATGAATCGGTGCTGACCTGCGTGGTTAATGGTGGTTAATGGGTCTGCCGTTAACCGATGACAATTACGAAGCGGCACCTGTTCGCGGTTTCGTAGTGCCATGCCAGAAATCACCGACATCACCAACGCCGGGACACTGAGTGGTTTAGCCATCGCGGGCTGCCAGCTCATCCAGACGCCGCTCGATGGCGGCCAAGCGCCGGTCGATGGAGGTCAGCCGGGCGGCCACGGGATCAACCGGCGAGGTCGTGGGCTGGCCTCGTTCGGGCGGGGTGTGCCCGCGCAGCACGGCATCGAGGTGCTCGGGATGCCAGCCCAGCGCCACCGACAGCGCTTCGAGCGTACGGGTGCTGCGGCGGCGCTGGGTGGTGTTGCGGTGCAACTCGCGCACGATTGCCACCGAGACCTGAGCCCGTTCGGCCAACTCGCGCTGGCGCCAATTGAGCTCGGCAAGCCTCGTATCGATCGCTCGCGCGACCGCCGCCCAGTCCTGCCGCACCGATTCCTCCGCGCTCCGCCCTAGGCGCCGAAGAGTAGTCCCGCGTGCCGTTTGGGTAATTCCGCACGCCATCTAGCACTGAAATCAGTGCATAAGTCCGATGACATCATGCTTTCGAAGGGAACTCTCTTAATGGACAGCACAAACAAGAGCGCCGGGAGTCCGGCGTTCTACACCGTGCCGGAGGCCGCCCGCGTGCTGCGGGTGACCCCGGCGACGATTTACCGCGCTATTCGGGAAGACGCCTTCCCAGCGGTGCGCATCCGTACCCGCTACGTGATTCCCGCCAGCGCCGTAGACCGGCTCGCAGCTGAAGCGGCCGAGTCCGGCGCATGCGTGGACGTGGCGGCCATGGCCGCGCAGCGGCGCACCGCTCGTGAGGTGACCCGCGCCACTGGGGGTGCGTCGTGGTGAGCCGCGACAAGGACCCGGATTACGAGGTGATGGCCGTCGGCCTCGATCGGTGGCAGCGGGTGCCGATCGAGGTCTTACGAGATGTGGTTATGCGCCGGGGGCTGTGCCTGTGGGGGCTGTGGCCGGAGGTGGAGCCGGACTGGGACGACTGCGCACCCAGCGACCGGCGACTCGCTGCGCGGCTCTGCCAGAGGTGCCCGGTCGTCAACCAATGCCTAGAGCTGGATCTGCGCACGGCCGGGCCGTGCACCACCGGGGTGTGGGGCGCGCTACCCGAAGACGACCGACGCGCACTGCACCCGGTCTGGCAGCGACGCCGCCAGCAACAAGACGGACCTGACCAGGACGGAGGGCCAACGCCGTGACCATCGATCTGGCTCCGACGCAGGTGGTCGCCGCACTGGGTGTGCTGCTGGCGCTGCTGATGATGCGGCGCTCGGGCGCCCGACGGGGTCGCCGGGCCGCGGATGCCGCTTACGGGGCATCCCGGGTCGCCTCGCTGGCCGGGCATCTACTCGGCACCGCCGGGGTGATTCTCGGCGTGCAGTGGGTGGCGATCACCTACGCCCCCGGCACCACCCTGTTCTGGGTAGTGCTGGCGGTGCCAGCGCTGATTAGCGCGCACGCCCTGACTCGGTCGGTGACCTCGCTGGATAGCGGATACTGGCGAGGTGACCGGCGATGACCACACACAGCGATACGGCGGTGATCCCGGCCGATCCCGTGCTCGATGGCGAGCTGATCGACGACAAGCACTCAGACAGTCAGCGACCCCGGCGGGTGGTGTCGTGGTGGCAGCGCTGCCCGCGCGTCCCGGCTGTACTCAAAAGCCGGGCTCACGCGGTGCAAGCCGCCAAGGACGCGGCCGTGATCGTGATCTGCGCGCCGTGGCGGTTTGCCAGCGCAGCGGGCCGGGGCACGGTGCTGGCCGCACGGGCGTGGCGACGCTGGGTGACCGTGCACGACTACCGAGAGGCCGCGGAGCTATCAGAGAAGCTGGCAGATAAGTACGTCGAGATCCGCGAGCTAACTCTATTGCGGTGGCGGGTCACCGGCGCCGCAACAGGGCTCGGCACGGCCGGGGTGGCGGTGGCTGACATGGTTTACGGCTCAATAGTGCTGTGGATCACGGGCCTGGTCGGCGCGGCTGTGCTGGCCATCACCGGGCGGCGTAAGGACGGCAGTCCCGGACGGCGGGCCGTGCTGGCCGGGCCCCGGTCGCTGACCTGGACGATGGACCCGCAGATCCTGGTCGACGCGTTCCGCGATGCCAAACTCATCGGCAAGGACGAAACCCTGCGCCTGGTCGAACGCGCGCGCCGAATCGGCGAAGGCTGGGCCATCACCATCGACCTCCCGGCCACCCGCAAGGCCACCGATGTGATCAAAAACCGGGAGGCGCTGGCCTCCGCGCTCGCCGTGGACGAAGTGCAACTACTCATCGAACGCGTGCGAGGCAACGGGGGCCACGCCGGGCGGGTAGCGATGTGGGTAGCCGACACTGACCCCTACGCCACCCCACCCACCGGCACACCCTTGCTGGACGTGGCGTGCTGGGACGCCTGGCGACCTGTCCCCTTCGGCCGCGACGCCCGGGATCGCCGCATCAACCTCCCGCTGGTGTGGACCTCCCTACTTGTCGGCGCCATACCCCGTCAGGGCAAGACCTTCGCCGCCCGACTGGCCGCCGCCGGGCTGATCCTCGATCCCTACACCCGGCTCTACATCGCCGACTTCAAAGCCGGAAAGGACTGGGAGGCCGCCGCCCAAGTTTCGCACCGGTTCATGACCGGCGACGAGCCGCACCATGTGCTGGCTTTGGCCGCCTGGCTAGTCGAACTCGTTACCGAAGTCCAAGGCCGTTACCGGCGCATGCGCGAACTGGACAATGACATCTGCCCGGAATCCAAGGTGACCCCAGCTATGTCCCGTGATTTGTCGCTGAATATGCCGATCACCGGTGTCTTCATTGATGAAGTCCAAGTTCCCCTGGAAGAACGGATCCCGATCAGGGTGCAGGGAAAACTGATCCCGGCCGGTCAGTACATCGGCGAGCTACTGACTTGGCTAGCGAAGAAAGGCCCAGCCGCCGGAATCGTGCTCGTACTCGCCACCCAGCGGCCCGACACCAAAACCATTCCCTCCCCGCTGCGCGCGGTACTCGGATCCCGGTTCGCGTTGCGAGTGATGGACTGGCGCGACAGCAATATCATTCTGGGCGAGCAGATGAACACTCGCGGATGGGACAGCAGCCGACTACTGCCCTCACACAAAGGCGTCGGCATTCTGCGCCCGGACGGGGACACGGCGGTCGGGGCCGATGTGCTGGCCATGATGGTCCGCACCGATTACATGCCCAACAACGACTGGACCACCCTGTGCCAGCGCGGCCGGGCACTGCGGGCTGGGGCGGGCACTCTGAGCGGGCACGCCATCGGCGCTGTGTCAACCCCCGCGCTCGACCCGGGCATCGTGGCCGATGTCATCGGTCCCAGCCAGATCACCGCTGACGATGCTGACGAGGGGGCGCCAGTTCCTCTCGACCTACCAGAGCCACTGGCGTCCGTAGTCGAGTACCTAGGTGCCGATCTCGATGAGGGCGGTCGGGAGTTCGTCGCGACCGCTGAACTGACCGAGGCGCTTGACGTCGAGCCGACCGCCTTCGGACGGCAGATGGGCGAACTCGGATGCCGGCCCCGCCCTGGCCGGGTCATCGCGAAGGACGGCACTAGCCGCCAAGCGCGCGGGTATTTGCTCGCCGATATCCGGGCTGCGATCAGCGCCTTGCAAGACGACCCGGAGTCCGACGGCCCGCTCTGAACCCGTCACACCCACCGTCACAACCCGTCACAAATCAGGTGAACCCGTCACAATCAGTGTGACGGGTTCACCCTTAGCCTGAACTGGGAGAACGTTGCTTGTGACGGGTGTGACGGGTTACCAGAAACCCGTCACACCCGTCACAAATCCACGCCCGAAACGGCCCCTTTGGGAGTGGCGCGCTCAGCCGTGACAGGTTCGGTCACGAAGCCGCCGCCACATCGTGAGTCCTTTATGCCGACCACCGCGCCGCTGATCGATCTGCCGCTGCGCGGGCACCGCTAAATCCAGACAACGCCGGCACCGGCGCTGCGGTGGCGCGCACAACGCAGCCGACAACAGGTGAGCACCGCACGCGGCCACCGGCCGCTCTCCCGTCGTCCGCGCCGCTTCCATCGCCTCCGGCGTAACCGAATGATCTAGACGATCTGGCACGGAGGTGACCCAGATCCGGTGCTGTCCACCGAGGGTGTCTCCGTTTTTCCGTGGGACAGTCATCATGTGGCCCACTCGCTCACCACCGCGTGTAGCACCACCAGGGCGTTTCCGCTGACGCGCTCGGTGATCGGCAGGCCCCCCGGCACCACCAGGCTGTATTTGCGGGCCCGGGTCGCTGAGCAGCCCTCACCGAAACCACCGAGGTAGCAGGTGTCGCGATACTCGACGGTTTCCCGCACCCCGAGCAATGGCCCGTCCGGGCCTGGCGCGATGCGCTGGAAGGTGAATCCCTGGCTCTTGGCGGCATCGAGCAGCCGCTTGGCGGCGCTCAGCTCCGGGCCATCAGGACCGGGCATGGCCATCCCCGATCAGGTCACGGAGCTGGTTGAGCTGGGTGATGATGTGCTCGGTGCTCAGCGGTGGCGGATCGGCCCGCAGCGCGGCGCGCACACTGCCGTGCTCTAGCGCCAACTCCGCGACCTGCGCCCACCGGCTGGGGAACACGGCACAATCCCGGGCTAGGTGGACCACCTCAGCCAACAAGTCCGCCAGTGCTGCAACCTCAGTGGCGTGATCAACCTCGGGTGGGGTCGACCGGCCGTCGGGAGCGTCTGACGGGCGCCGCTCGACCAGCGGCCGGTCGGGAATCGGAGCGCTTATCGGGCGCGCAGTCTGCTGTTCCACGGCTCCCACCTCGTCGCGATCACTGCGTGTCACGGCCGGGAACCCAGCGGGTGCCGTGCCCCCGGCCGTGACGGGAGTCCCGGCGGGCTTAGGGCAGCGCGGCACCGGGACTCCCCGCTCGTTCACCTCGGTGAAGAGCTGAAATAATCGTGCACTGGAATTGGTTTCAGCGACACGACGCCATCCCGCCATCCGCACGCCACAAACCCGCCAGCGAGGTAAGCCAGTTCATGGTCGATCGGCAGCCACGCACCCTGCTCGAACAGCGCATCCGGCAGCGATGCATGACCTTCGAGGAGTTCGCGCAACACGCCGAAGCCTTCGCGCGCGACAATCACGAACCAGGCACCCTGAGCGTGCGCCACCTTCAGCGACTCGCCAGCGGCCAGCCAGTTGGCGCGCTTCGGCCGGCCACCGCGCGGCTACTCGAACACCTCCTTGGCGAGCCGATTACCGCTCTCCTCGCACCACCAAAGAGTGAGATCGTCAACGAGAGCGAAAACTCCGGTGCTGAGCTGCGTCAATTGCTCGACGCCGCTCGCCGCGTGGATCGGTCAACCATTGAATTGCTGCACCAGCAACTCGACGCTATCCGCCGACTTGACCGCCAGCTCGGCGCCATCGTCGTTCGAGACGAACTCAAGGCCAAAATCCGGCAGGTGGAGCGGCTGGCCGTCCACAGTCTCGCTCCGGGCATTCGCGAACCACTCGCTGCGCTGCTCTCCGAGATGTACACCCTCGCCGGATGGCAAGCACTTGACCTCGGTGATATTACCGATTCCTGGCAATACTACGAACAATCCCGGGCCGCTGCCGCGCAATCCGGATCGATAGCTTATGAAAGCCACGCCGCTGCCGAACAAGCATTCGTCCTCATCGACGCCGGAGCAACCCGTGACGCGGTGGACCTACTTGGCGCTGCCCGGCGTCGCGCCGACGCAGGCTCGCCTCGGATCCTGCGGGCATGGCTGGCCGCCGCACACGGAGAAGCCCTCGCCGCTTACCGCAACAGGCTCGCGAGCCTGCACGCCTTCGACCAAGCCGCCGAATTGCTACCCGACGACCCAGCGAGTGACGAGCGGCCTTATGTCGCACTCGATACCGTTCACCTCGCCCGCTGGCGTGGTCACGCACTCGCCCACTTCGGAGACCCCGAGGCGATCGGCGTCCTTACCGCCGCACTTAACCGGCTCGACGCATCGTTCGTCCGCGCCGAAACAGCGCTTCACGTTGACCTTGCGACCGCCTTCGCAGCCACCGGCGATCGAACGGAAGCGCGGTACCACGCTGATTATGCAGCTCGGCTCGCCACACAGGTCGGCTCAACCCGTCAGCGCCGTCGCTTGGCAACCCATCTAGCGGCGGTCCGCCGACCAGATTAAGGCTACGGACGTCACACAGACGATCCACCTGCCCAGCCCCCCAGTGCCGCTGGGGTGCCAGGCAATGCCGGTGTGGGCGCTGGCGACACGAAGGGCGCAGTGGCAGCGGCCGGTGGCCACATGCCAGAGCCGCACCGTGCGGTCGCGGCCAGCGGTGGCGAGCAGGACACCGTCCGGGGAGAACGCGCAAGTCTCGATCCAGCTGGCGTGGCCGTAAAGTGTCGCCTGCAGGATGCCGTCGTCCACGCGCCAGAGTCGTATGGTTCAGTCGTCGCTGACGGTCGCCAGCAGCCTGCCGTTCGGGGAGAATGCACAACCCGTCACAGCCTCGGTGTGGCCGACCAGCAGGGTCCGTTCAATGCCGTCTGCTAACTGCCACAATCGTGTCGTCCGGTCCTGGCTAGTCGTGGCGAGCAGGGTGCCATCGGGAGAGAATGCGCAGCCGCTCAACTTGCCGGTGTGGCCGGTGAGCACAGTGTGCGTTGTGCCGTCCAATATTCGCCAGAGTCGTGCTGTGTGATCACGGCTGGTGGTGGCGAGCAGGGTGCCGTCGGGAGAGAACGCGCAGGCCAACAGCTCACTGGTGCTGCTGTGATTGGTCAGCGCCGCGATCTCCGCGTGGGTGGCGAGCTGCCAGAGCCGCGCGGTGCCGTCGTGGCTGGTGGTGGCGAGCAGGGTGCCGTCGGGGGAGAACGCGCAGCTGGTCACCCAGTCGCCGTGGCCTGCCAGCACTGTTGCCTGTATGCCGGTGGCAACATGCCATAGCCGTACGGTCCGGTCGTCGCTGGTGGTGGGGAGCAGGGTCCCGTCGGGGGAAAACGCGCAGCCCCACACCCCGCCGGTGTGGCCGGTGAGCACCGCGTGTTCGGTGGCCTCGGCGACCCGCCATAGGCGTGCCGTCCATCCCCGGCGGTCAGTGCCCACACCGGCAGCGCCACACACGCCTCCACCAGCGCCCACCCCAGCAGTCCCCACCCCACCCGGGTCCGCCACGACCACGCCGACCAGCGCCGACCCACCCGCACATTGTCGCGCAAATCGGATCGTCCCGTGAGTTGGGCTGGAGGTTGCGGGCCGCCGTACACGGTCCGTGTTTTTCAGGTTGGTATGCGCATGGTGAGTTCGCCGAGGCGTTGGGAACCGTCGATAAGATTTTGAGGCTGGTGCTGGAAGCCGTTCGGTGACTACAGAAGTGACACAGCGCGGTCTAGAACGGCGTCGATCTTTCATCCTTCTGCCAGCGTAGGACGAGCTTTGGCTCGCGTTCTCCGAGTTCGGCGATCTCAAGCTCGTAATTACTGATCCAGTGGTCGCCATCGTCGGTGTCCGCAGGTGTCTCGATTCTGGCGATCGCTAGCAGATGCGGTCGGAAGGAGTCGGGATGGCGGATGTCTGCACGTACATGTCGAGGTGGGTAGCGGTGACCATCGGGCCCGCGGAGGGTGATTGCCCACAGCTGTGGTGTCGTCGTCGTTGCGTTCTCGCTGTCATCATGATGCTGGCCAGCGGTACGTTCACGGTTGAACGCCGTGTTTCCGATGGTGTCGGTAGTCTCATGTGATGTGTGCGGCGTGACCGACTCTGCCGGCACAGGTTTGATAATCCGGACAGTGGCGCGCTGGCCACGGCTGACGTTGACCAGTCCCCAGGCGGTAAGTAAGGACATCGCGCGATGGGCGGTTCCGGTCGCTACCTCGTAAGTCTGCGCGAGCTGCTTGATCGTAGGCAGCGGCTCACCGTCGGAATACTTGCCACCGAGGATCGCACTGCGTAGGTCGACCGCGATCCGCTCGTACGGTGCGCGTGGATTGGCGAGTACTCGTTCTATCCCGTCAGGCTCGGGTGCTGGCCGGCTCGGCAGCCGAGAGGTCAAGCCCGCTGCGGCACGTTGATCGGCTTCAGCAACCCAGGCCGCGTAGACCCGCAGCGTCGTGGTGCCTCCACCGCTGTGGCCAAGTCGGCCAGCGACGGTGCGAACGTCCACCCCGGCAGCGATGAGTTCGGTCGCCGAGTAGTGCCGCAAATTATGTAAATGTGTGTCGATCCCGGCGCGTTCTGCCATCCGACGGTACCGCTGGGTGACCGATGCGGGGAGGAGATGCGTGCTGCCATCCGGAGCGTTCGAGAAGACGAATGCCTCCTGATCTAGCGTGATGCCAAGGTTGGCCGTGCGACTTTCACACCGGTTCCTGTGATCGATGAGGACGCTGATGGTTTCTGGATCCAGCGTCACATGTCGGCGCTGATGGGTTTTGGTGTCCTTCTCTTCAGTCTCGGCACCGTTCTGGGCAATGCTGCGGCGCAGGGTGAGCACACCGTTGACCAAGTCGACGTACTTCCATCGCAGAGCACACAGCTCACCCCGACGAGCACCACTGGTCATAGCGAGCCAGACCACGGTGCCCCAGTCTGGGTCTTTCCACGCTTCCCGCAGCAGCTGCGCCGCTTCACCGGCTCTTGGCGGATCGGGATCCGGGCTCGGGGACGCTGGCGGTTCGGCCTGGCTGATGGGGTTGCGCGAGACCCAACGCCACTTGATCGCACGATTGTAAGCACCACTCAGTAAGAAATGAATCTGCCGGATAGTCGCGCCGGCCAATGGCTTGCACTGATGTGGCCTGCACCGCTGGTCGCAGTCGTGCTCACCCGTGGTGTGGTGCTCAACGAACCGACGACCGTTGCAGTGCTCGCGGCAGCGCCGAAGCTCTGCATAGAGAGAATCAATGACATCGGCCTCAAGCGCCCCAACCTTGACCTGGCCGATGAAGGGGCGAATGTGCTTCTCGGCGTACACCCGATAGGTGCCCAGGGTCGTCTTACCCCCGTCGTGCAGGGCGAGGTACTGATCCAACAGTTGATCGACGGTCGCATTGGTCCGCGGATTACGATGCTCCTGCACTTCCGCCAGCAGCCGAACTCGCGCTTCCTCGGCCCGTCGCTCAGCACCCGGGCCAGCCGCAATGATCTCAATCAGGTCGTGCCGACGCCTCGTAACAGGGTCAACCCCGGCATAGACGCGGACGCGCAGCGCACCACTGGGAAGTTCGTCGATGCTTCCCCGCTGTCGCCTCTGCCGACCAGCTACCCGTGTCATGACGCCAGCATAGCCAGGTTTGCGTCATGACCGGTGTCATGAGCACCCCAAGTGTCATGCTCAGTTACACATTTTCCCTGTTCAATCGTGGTGCCCCCGGCAGGATTCGAACCTGCGACACACGGTTTAGGAAACCGATGCTCTATCCCCTGAGCTACGAGGGCCAATCTTTACGTTCGCCCAGCATGCTGGGCTAGTCTCGGGCCGTTGGAGTCTGGGGTGTTACCCGGTTCCGACGGCTTGTGCCGCATCTGTGCCGCGTGCCGTGTGGCCGGCTTCTGACCAGCGCCTCGACACGCGGCGCCGATTGTACGGCTGGTGGTTCTGGATCACGAATCGGAGATCGCGGCGCGATGCGGCATCACCCGCGGCACTGAGCCACCCACTGCACGCCGAGCGGGAGGAGTGCTGGTGGCGGGGCGCGGCGTGCTGGCTCGGTTGTTACTGTCAGCGATAGGCTTCTAACGCTTCGCTCGCGCAAGCGCTGCGCGAGCAGATGGAACCGGCTGATCTCATGGGGTTGGTGTTCATCCTCGCTGAGGCGACGGCAGATGTCCTGCGCCAGCAGAACCAAATGCACTAGAGGCTTTGGCGATGTGATCTGTGGA
>DASQVB010000499.1:0-2584 GCA_035640975.1 Pseudonocardiaceae bacterium | reverse complement strand
TGATGGTTTGGTGTTTGGCCCAGATCCGTTCGTGATCGGCAACCCACCGTCCGTCGCACAGCGCCCAGACCCGCGTCAGGTCGGCTGCTACCTCGATGCGCTGGCCGATCACGGCGGGGTGCACCGAATAGTCGTTGCTGTCTAGCCGCACGTCATGATCGCGCGGTAGCCGGGTTGCGCATCGCCAGCCCACCACCGGCGCCACCGGTGGCAGCGACAGCATGGCGGCCTTGTCGGCCTCGACCCGATCAGTGGGCGCACACCCCCAAGCCCGGTGGTGGCGGGTGTTAGCCCGAGCCAAAAATCCCACCAGCTGGGTGTTGAAGTCCGCGGGAGAGCTGAACTCCCGACCCGGTAGAAACGAGCGTTCCAGATAGTCGTGCAGCCGCTCGAACAGGCCCTTGGCCTCCGGGTCCGCTGGCCGGCAGATAACCACCTTGGCGGCCAGGGTTCCCCGAAAGCCTTGACATTGCCTGGTGAGCTCACTTTGCCGGGCACGCCACCGCCCGACCGCGCCCTCCCCATCCCAAACCAATACCCGCGGCGTCACACCAAGCCCCTCGATGAGCTGCCACCAGCCGGCATACAGATCCTCGGCCCGGCGCGTGGGCACCAGCACCGCCGAGGACCATCGGGCATACCCAGTCACCATCGTCAACACCGGTAACTGCGTAGCCGTGCGGACTTGACCAAACCCCACCGGCAGCGCGATATCCGAAAACCAGAAATCGCACTGCGCGATCTCGCCGGCGACATACACCGTCCGCGACGCCGGGTCCGGCGGCAGATACATCGGACGCAACTGGGCCACCCGGCCGCTGAGCGTGCGAATCGAGTACCCCCAACCGATCCGTTCACCGATCACCGTCGCCGGCATCCTCGGATACGCCGCCAGCAGCTCCCGGATCCGCGGTTCGAACTCAGCAACCACCGAACCAGCCCGACGCCGCTGATACCGCGGCGGCGCATCGCTGGCCAACGCCGCCTTCACCGTGTTCCTCGAGATACCCAACACCCGGGCAATCTCAGAGATCGACAAACCCTCCGCCCGCCGCAGCCGACGGATCTCAGCCCAGTCCTCCACACCCAACACCTGCTTCCTCCCCAGCTCGGTTCGAGCCAGGGTCTCGGGGAAGCTGGTCAATTTTCAGTTGCCGCGCGGTGGTCAGTATTGGGCTGCCGTCGACACGCCTCGCTGGTGTCAGACCCGGCCTCATGCACACGGGGTGACAACACGGGCACGCGCTGTGAGAAGTTTCCTTACTCAGGTCAAGTTGTTTGCTGACGAGGGTGTCCGGGGCGGTCTTGGGTGAGGATGGGGTGACTGCGGCGCTGTGATCAGGCGGCTGCCGGGGCCAGTCCGGTGACCTGGTTCCAGGTGGTGAATCGGGTGTTCATCTCGTGTCGGTACTGGGCTGCGGTGAGTCGGTGGCGGCGGGGTCGGAAGTGGGGTGATATTCCGCTGAACGCCGACAGGAACCGCTGCGCGCCACCGGGTGAGGTGAACTTCTTCATCGCGCGTTCTCGCTGTCGGGTGGGTTGATGGGAGTTCTCGGCCCTGTTATTCAGATACTTCGAGGATCGATGCTCCACCGAGGGCATCACCACGCGGTGCGCGGCCCCGTAACTGCGCAGTTTGTCGGTGATGACCACCCGTGGCACGTACCGTAATCCCTTCATCAGCTTACAAAAGAACCTGGTGGCGGCCTTGGCGTTGCGCTGTGACTGGACGAGGATGTCCAGGACGACACCGTCCTGGTCAACGGCCCGCCACAAGTAGTGGGTCTTCCCGTTGATCTTGATGAACACCTCGTCGAGGTGCCACTTATCCCCGGGGCGTGGCCGTCGGCGGCGCAACCCGTTCGCGTAGGTCTGCCCGAACTTCTGACACCACTGCCGGAGGGTCTCGTGGGAGACCACGACGCCCCGCTCCATCATCATCTCTTCGACCTCGCGGAAGCTGAGCGGGAACCGGTGATACAGCCACACACAGTGGCTGATGACCTCCACCGGGTACCGGAACCCCTTGTACGACGGCGCAACGGCGGCCATCAACCCAGCCCCTCCCCACCGAGATCAACCCGCCGATCATCCCAACCGCAGACGGCCTCACCAAGTTGACGATGCCAGTTGATCCCTAGCTCCAGGGCATGATGGATGGTGTTTCGGTTTTCCTGGAGGTCGGGGGGCACCCCACTCGCCGCCGGAGGACCAGGTTCCAAACGCGATCGCAGAGACCCGGAGATTGGATTGCCCCAGTCGAACGTGTCGCACGCTGCTGTCCCTTCTGCTGTTGTCAGGCTGCGGCCTGCCGAAGTTCACGTCTCCACCAAATTCCCGGCGCGGAAACCATTCGGCATCGCCGCCAGCGGCCCTACCGGGTTGCTGGCAGCCCAAGTCCTGCAGTTCCTGCTGGCCGGTAGTCGACTTGCCTGGTCGCTGGGATGACACAGCAGGCACCAACGGCGATTGTGGTGCGGAGAGCGGTTGCGCGGCATTGCCTATATGAGCGATCAAGGAGGAGCGAAGTATGGATTACCGCAGCCTTGGTAGTACCGGTATGCAGGTCAGCCCGCTGTGCCTG
>DASQVB010000498.1:0-10411 GCA_035640975.1 Pseudonocardiaceae bacterium | reverse complement strand
CGCCAACGCGTGGCTGGATACCTCCATGGGCAGGTGAGTGACGCCTCGCTCGACCATCAGTGCCAGTAGCGCCTGCAGGTCGGGGGCCTCCGGCGTGGTGCCGCCCCTGGTGAGCAGGGGCTGCTCACCGATCCGCCGCGCCACGGTGCCGAGCAGGCCGGTGACCAGGCCGGCCGCCCGCAGCCCCGCCTCGAGGAAGAACGCCGTGGTGGTCTTGCCAGAGGTACCGGTGATACCCAGCACTGCCAGCTGGGTGGAAGGGTTTCCGAAAACGTGGGCGGACAGCGCACCCAGCACCGACCGCGGGTCAGGGTGCACCAGCACCGGCACGGTTGCACCGGCCAGCGCCGCGCGGTGTGCACCGGCGGGGTCGGTGAGCACCGCGACGGCACCGGCGGCCAGCGCGATGCCTGCGAAGTCGGCGCCGTGCGGGCGCCCGCGGCCCAGGCTGGGTAACGCTGCAAACAGGTCGCCGGGCGCGACCAGCTGGGCCCGCAATGTGATACCCGTGACCCAGGTTTGATGCTGAGTGGTCTGACCTGGGGTCCCCAGGACGGTTGCGCCGACCAGGGTGGCGAGCGCGGTCACCGGGATCGGGGCGGTGTGCGACGGCCGCAGCAGCGTCTCGGTCAACGAGGAAGTCACAGAAGCAGTCACGGTCCGGGGTCGGGTGGAAGTGGTGCTGCAAGCCCAGGCGGTAGGCAACCACCGTCGTGGTGGGCGGGCTCCGTAGGCACGCTAGTCCAGGGTGAGGGTGACTATCGGGCTGGGTCCGGCAGACAGCGGGATCTGGTAGCGCCCGGCCAGGTAGGAGGCGATGTCGTGGAACAGCGGCGCTGCGTTGCCGACCGCCGGATCGTCGAGTGTGATGCCGACGACGAAGCGGGGGGCGTCCGCGGGCAGGATCCCCGCGAAGTTGATCCAGTAGTTGGAGTCGCTGTAGCACCCGCAGGCCGCGTTGACCTGCTGGGCGGTGCCGGTCTTGGCGGCAATCTGGTAGCCGTCCAGCACCGCCTGCGGGCTGGTTCCCTGCTGCGCCGGCTGCCCAGGCACGTCCTGCAGGACCGCGCGCAGCATGTCCCGAACAGTCCGAGCCGTCTGCGGGCTGACCACCCGGACACCGTCTGGTCGTGGGGTCGCGGTCCGGGTGCCGTCCGGGGCGATCTCAGCGCGGACGATGCGCGGCGGGATACGCACGCCGTCGTTGGCGATCGCCTGGTACATGCCGGCCATCTGCAGCACGGTCATCGACAGCCCTTGACCGATCGGCAAGTTGGCGAACGTGCTTCCTGACCATTGCTCACGAGCCGGTACCCGGCCCGCACTTTCCCCGGGCAATCCAAGGTCGGTGCGCTGGCCCAGGCCCATCCGCTGCAGCATGTCCACGTAGCGGTCCTCGCCGACGCGCTGCGCGGCGAGCAGCGTGCCGACGTTGGACGATCGGGCCAGCACCCCGGTGAAGGTGAGATCCAACCTGCCGTGTGACCACGCGTCGGAGACCGTCCGATCAGCCACTCGGAGGTGACCGGGAACGCTCAGCGGAGTATCCGGCTGCAAGACGCCGTTCTCGATAGCCGCGGCCACGGTGACCACTTTGTTCACCGAACCGGGTTCGAAGGGCGCCGACACCGCTGGGTTGGCCAACAGTTCGGGAGTCGCCGCGGCGAGGTTGTTCGGATCGAAGGTGGTCTCGTTGGCCATGGCGTAGACCTCGCCGGTGTGTGCCTCGAGCACGACGGCGCTAGCGCCCTTGGCGCGGTACTTGCCCGCGAAGTCGCCGAGCATCTGCTGCAGAGTGAACTGCAGGTCCGAATCGAGGGTGAGTTCCAGCCCGGAGCCGGGTACCGGCGGCCGGACACCGCGCTCGCTGCCCGGGATGATCGCCTCCGAGCCCTCTGCGGTGTCCACCACCCGGCGACCGTCCTGGCCGGCGAGCAGGGTGTCGGCGTAGTTCTCCAGACCGACCAATCCGCGCACTTTGCGCTCATCGGCACGCCAGTTCGCCACGCCCAGAACATTGGCTGCCAGCTCCCCTCCGGGATACTGTCGGATCTCCCGGTGCTCCGCGCTGACCTCCGGGAATTCCTGTTGGATCGTTCTGGCCTGAGCGGGCTGCACCAACGGCGCCAGCAACACCGTGGTGCGGTCACTGCGCAGTTGGCTGAGGATCTCCTGCTCGATCACTGGCGGACCGAGCACCTGGGCAATCCGGCGGGCCATCGCCTGCTTATGCAGGTCTGGATCGGCGCGGACTGCGCGTTGCTCGGCAACGATCCGGTTGGGCTGGGCATAAAGGGCCATCGCCTGCACGCTGAAAGCCAGCGGGGTGCCATTGCGATCAGTGATCGTGCCGCGCTCGGCGGACAGCGTCTGGACCGTGGTGCGTTGGTTAGCGGCTCGCGCCGAGAGCTCCGCCGCCTGCAGGCCCTGCACCTGGACCAGCTTGAGACCAGCGGCCACCAGCGAGACCACGAGCGCTACACGTCCCACCACCAGCCGGTTTCGCAGACTGCCTGCAGATGAGCCTCGTCTGTGTCGACGACGTGGGCGACGTGAACCCATCAGGTACCGCCGGGCGGCGCCGGTGCAGCCGGTGCGGGTGCCGGTGGCTCAGCAGGTGCGGGTGCTGGTGGCTGCGCGGGCGCCGGTGGTGGTGGCTGAGCGGGAACCGGTGGCTGAGCGGGTGCGGGTGCTGCGGCCGGGGCGGGCACCGGCGGCCGGGCAGGCGCGGTCGCCCGTCGAGGCTGGCCGATCAGCACGACGGCGCCGTCCGGGCGGACCACCAGCTGAGCCGGATCCCCGGCCGGCACCATGCCCAATCCACGAGCGCGGCGAGCCAGCTCAGGGGCGGTTTCCAGATTGGCGACCTCACGGCTCACGTTCTCCGAACGCTCCGTGAGGTTCCTGGCACGCTCCTGAGCGCTCTGCAGATGATAGGAATCTGCGGCAGCCGCCGTGGACAACCACAGCGTGGCAACCAGCGCCACCGCCAGCAGCACCATCATCAGGAGAACGAAGCGCGCCCGATGGGAGTCGACACTGTGGGGATCAACCCAGCGGGAGTCACCACTGTGCCGGCCACCGTGGGGTGGCCCCGCGCGCTGCGCGCGCCGGGCATAAGCCCGCTGGACCGCTCGAGAACGCAGGCGCTGCGGCCCGGTTTCCCGGCAGCGAGCGGGTGCGGTGACCTTGCTACGTGTCGCAGTCACGGCGCGCGGCGCAGCGGTCACGAGGGCGCGATCCGTTCAGCTGCCCGCAACCGCACCGAGGCCGCCCGGGGGTTGACTTCGGACTCAGCGGGGCCGGCCTGCTCGGCGCCGCGGGTCAGCGCGCGCAGCTGGGGTCCGTGACCGGGCAGCTCGACCGGTAGACCGGGCGGGGTGCGCGAGATGGTCAGCTGCGCCAGCGCCCGTTTGACGATGCGGTCCTCCAGAGAGTGATAGGACATCACCACCAGCCGGCCACCGACCGACAGCGCCTCCAACGCGGCGGGGATCGCCGAACGCAGCGCGGTGAGCTCCCTGTTGACCTCGATGCGCAACGCCTGGAAAGTGCGTTTGGCGGGGTGCCCGCCGTGTCGGCGGGTGGCCGCCGGGACACTGTGATAGATGATCTCGACCAGCCTGGCGCTGGTGTCGAAGGGCTGTCGCGTCCGCTGCGCGACGATCGCAGCGGCGATCCGGCTGGCGAAGCGCTCCTCGCCGTACTCCCGCAGCACCCGGGTGAGGTCCGCCTGCGAGTAGCCGTTGAGCACGTCGGCCGCGGTAGGCCCCACACCAGGATCCATCCGCATGTCCAGCACGGCGTCGCGGGCATAGGAGAAACCGCGCTCGACGGCGTCGAGTTGCAGCGACGACACTCCCAGGTCGAACAGCGCACCGTCGAGATGCGGGATGCCGAGGCGCCCAAGAATGTCGGGCAGCTCGTCATAGACCGCCTGCACGAGGTGCAGGCGACCGGTGTGCGCGTGCAGCCGGTCTGCGGCCACCGCGAGCCCGTGCGGGTCGCGGTCGATACCGATCAGGGTGAGCGCCGGATGGGCGTCGAGTAGCGCGGCGGCGTGACCGCCGAGACCCACCGTGGCGTCGAGCACCACAGCCGGCCGATCCGCCAATGCGGGCTCGAGCAGCTCGAGGCACCGCTGCAGCAGCACGGGGATGTGCTGGGGGGAGCTGGCATCCCCGAGCGGGTGATCGGCCACCGGCAGCCTCCCTCCGTTCACACCCACTTCCTCCTTGCGCGACATGACCAAGATCGCCGGTGCAGCGTCGGAACTTTCCAGTGCCGCCAGGTCTCCGTCCGGTGCCAGAATCCTGGCGCCGGGGAAGGTGCGTCAGGACTCTGCTGGTCGGTGTAGCCGCTTTGGCTGTTGCTGTTGTTGAGCACAGTCGATGCGGCTGCTGCCGGACGGAGGCCTCGCGGCACGGGATCACATCACGCCAGGCAGCACCTCCTCCTGTGCCTGGGCGTAGGACTCCTCGTGGTCCTCCAGGTAGCGCTGCCAGGCCACGGCATCCCAAATCTCCAACCGGCTGATCGCGCCGATCACCGCGCAGTCCTTGTTCAACCCGGCATAGCGCCGAAGCTCGGCTGCGATCGAGATGCGGCCCTGCCCGTCCGGGCGTTGCTCATCGGTGCCGGCGAACAGGTAACGCTGGTAGGCCCGCACCGCCTCGTTGGTGAACGGCGCCTGCGCCACCTTGCGAGCCATCTCCTCGAACTCGGCGCGTGGGAAGACGTAGAGGCAGTGATCCTGTCCCTTGGTGACCATCAACCCCCCTGCGAGCGCGTCGCGGAACTTCGCCGGCAGCGTCAGCCGGCCCTTGTCATCGAGCCGGGGGGTGTGCGTACCCAGGAACACGGTCACCCACCTCCCCAGCAGCCGGTGGCTGGCCAGTGGAGTGCCCTTGCGCTCCACTGGCCGCCACAGTACCCCACTTTCTGACACTGTCAACGCCAAGATCGGCTGTTCTCCTCCTGTGCTATGCGATTTGAGCAGCTCAGCCCCACGTGACATGGTGGGGAGTCACGGATGCCTCGGAGCAATCCCACGCCTCTACGCCGCACCGGCCACCCCATACAGGCACCTCAGCCCCATACCGAACTCCCCGTGGGGGAAAGTGGTTGGCCTCGCGGCACATGGATGCTTGTCGCTGCCCACGGCACATTTAGGTCGCCCACATGGATGCTTGTCGCTTCCCCGCCGGTTAAAGTCGGGCAGACGATCAGGAGGTCGCAGTGAGCGTGCCGCCCACCGGGGTGCAGTCGCCGCAGTTGGCGGACGTGCACGCTGTAGCGCAGCGAATCGCGGGCAATGTCGAGCGGGTGCTGGTCGGCAAGCCCAACGCGGTCCGGACCGCGTTGGTCACGTTGCTCGCCGAGGGGCACCTGCTGATCGAAGACGTGCCGGGAGTGGGCAAGACGTCACTGGCCAAGGCGCTGGCCCGGTCCATCGACTGCACGGTCAACCGGATCCAGTTCACCCCAGACCTCTTACCCAGCGACATCACCGGGGTCTCGGTTTTCGATCGCAGCACCGGGGACTTCGACTTCCGGCCAGGCCCGATCTTCGCCAACGTGGTGGTAGGCGACGAGATCAACCGGGCTTCGCCCAAGACCCAGTCCGCGCTGCTGGAATGCATGGAGGAGCACCAGGTCACCGTCGACGGGCGCAGCTACCCGCTGAGCGGCCCTTTCATGGTGATCGCGACCCAGAACCCGATCGAGATGGAGGGCACCTACGCGCTGCCAGAAGCTCAGCGCGACCGGTTCACCGCCCGCGTCTCGCTGGGTTATCCGGACGCCGCCGCGGAGCTTGCGATGGTCGACGAGCACGCGGCTGATGACCCGTTGGCGACGCTGCAGCCGGTGTCCACCGCAGCCGAGGTGATAACCTTGTGCCAGGCGGTGCGCCTGATCCACGTGGCTGCCGAGGTTCGCCGTTATGTCGTGGACGTGGTCGGCGCCACTCGACGATTGCCCGAGCTTCGGCTGGGCGCCTCACCACGCGCCACGCTGCAGCTGATTCGCACCAGCCGGGCGGCAGCTGCACTCGTCGGCCGTGATTTCGTGGTACCCGACGACGTGCAGGCTGTTGCCCCGCAAGTGCTGTCGCACCGGCTGGTGCTCACCGCCGAGGCACAAGCCGACCGGCTCTCGGCCGAGGATCTGGTGCAGGGCCTGCTGGCGCGGATACCGGTACCCCAAGCGCCGGCCGGGCCGGCGCCGGTCAATGTCACCGGCCGTGGCGACCGCAATGGTGTCGTGACCTGGCACCGCCCGCCACGGGTGCCTTAGGTGCCAGCGCTACCCGGCGGCCTGACCCTCCGCGGTTGGTGCCTACTGACCGCCGGTCTGGTCGCGGCGCTGTGCGCGGTGCTGCTCGATGAGCGGGACCTACTGCGGGTGGCGGCCTTCGCCGTGGCGCTTCCGCTGCTGGCCATCCTGGTCGTCGGGGTCACCCAGGTCAGGTTGGGGGCCACCAGGGACAGCGGGCCATCCCGGACACCAGTCGGCAGCCATCGCGAGGTGCAGCTGGTGGTGAGTTCCACCAGGCGGCTGGGTGGACAGCTGCTAGGTGGACAGCTGCTAGGTGGACAGCTGCTGGGTGGACAACTGCTGTGCGGCCGGCTGATCCTCGAGGATGCGGTGCCCTCGGCGCTGGCCGCCTCGGTACCGGACAACTGTGCCCGGTTTGCGGTGTCGCGCCTGCCGCGGTCCGGCGCGGTACGGCTGAGCTACTCGCTGCACCTGGTGGAACGCGGGGTACACACCCTCGGGCCACTGGTCGCGCGGATCACCGACCCGTTGGGGTTGGCCGAGTACCGCTGCACGCTCGCCGGACCCGATCGAGTGGTCGTGACGCCTGTGGTGGCGGCGCTGACCGGGATGCCCGCTGGAGGGGAGCTGGGCATCGGTGCAGCAGGCGCCGGTCGAGTCGGCGCCGGTACCGGCCAGGACGCCGTCGTGGTGCGCAGCTACCGCCAAGGCGACGACCTGCGCCAGGTGCACTGGCGCACGACGGCCCGGCGAGACGAATTAATGGTGCGGGTACAGGAGTGGCCCTGGCGCGGCGGTGTCACCGTGCTGCTGGACCATCGCGCCGCTGCACACCGCGGCAACGGGCCCACCTCGAGTTTGGAGTACGCGGTGTCCCTGGCCGCCAGTGTGTATGTGCACCTGGTGCGGCACGGTCAGCGGGTACGGCTGATCACTGAGGAGGGCGTGGCGCACGCCGCTGGTACCGATGTGACCGCCCAGACCATCGACACCGGACTCGAAGCCCTCGCCGCGCTGCACCCGAGGTACCAGCCTGACTTCACCAGCGGCCCGGCGCTGGCCGGCGGTCAGGAGGTGATCGCGGTGCTCGGGGCGGTCGGGCCGGCAGTCGTCGAGCAGTTGCTGGCGCACCGCCCACGCGGGATGCGCAGCCACGCCATGCTGGTCGACGTCGCAGCGTGGAGCGTTGCGGGCGACGTCTCCACTGTTGCTGTCGGGGCGGATCCGGCGCAAGCCGCCCGCCTGCTCGTCGCAGCGGGCTGGTCGGTCACCGTGGCCCGTCCAGAACAACCGCCGTCGTTGGTGTGGAATCACCTATGCATCAGTTCTCGCAGCAAGTGGGAGGCGCTGCGGTGAGCGTGCTGCGCGGGTTGGCCGCCCGAGCGCGGACCGGCCCAGGAACCGGTGCAGCAATCGGCGCAGCGGCCGGGCTGGCCGTTGCGCTCTCCGCGACGTCATTGACCGGTCTGCTCACCGGGGCGCGCTGGTGGGGCTTGGTGGTGGTGACTATCGCAGTGATAGTCACTGCCGGGGTACTGCTGCGGTTGCTGCGGATCCCGCCGGTTGTGGTCGCGGCCGGTCAACTCGCCACTTTGGCCGGATTGATCACCGCGCTGTTCACGCGCAGCGGACGGCTCCTGGTGCTGCCGGGGCCAGACGCCATCACCGAGCTGGGATCACTACTTGAGCGGGCCGCCCAACAGGTTCGGGACGGCATACCCCCGGTACCGCAAAGCACCGAACTGATCTGCCTGCTGGTAGTCGCCTTCGGGTTGGTGGCCATTGTCGTGGACACCCTGGCCGTCTCGACCGCCGTGCCCGCCAGCACGGGGTTGGTGCTGGTGGGCGTGATCGTCGTGCCTGCCGCGCTGTCAGACCAGCTGCTGCCCTGGTGGAGCTTTGCGCTGGGAGCGCTGGCTTTCGCACTGCTGCTGGCCGTCAATAACGTGGGACGGCCCACCGCGCGCCGCCATCTGGTATGGACCGACTCGGCCGGTCCTGGGTGGCATCTCGGGGCGGCACCCGCCGCAGTCACCGTGAGCGCGGGTGCCATGGCGGTGGCACTGCTCGTCGGCACGTCGGTCAGCGCTGTGGGCACCGGCCAATCAGGCACTGACAGCAGCCGACAGATCAGCGGGATCGGATTGAACCCCTTCACCTCGCTGCGCGGCCAGCTCAACGCTGGAGAGGTCGTGGACCTGTTCCGAGTCCGGGGACTGAACCAGCGCGCCTACCTACGGGCGTTGACTCTGAGCCGGTTCGACACCCAGGCGGGCTGGTTGCAGGGTCGGCTGGATGGCGCGGTACCGGCGGGTGGGGGTCAGCAGCCGGCCGGGCGCCTGCCGCTGCCGGCCGGAGTGGCCCAGCCGATCTCCGGATCGGTGGTGCAGGTGCAGATCGAACCGATCAACTATGTGGACAACTGGCTGCCATCCTTCGGTTACCCGCTGGCCTTGGAAGACATCGGCCCGGACTGGAACTATGCCCCCGACGCAATCACCATCTTCTCCGAGCGCCGCCAGCGGGCGCAGCTCTACACAGAGCTCGGGGTACTGCCGCAGCCGGATCCGCAGCTGCTCCGCGCAGCAGGGCCCGCCACCAGGACATCATTCGCCACGGTCGACCCGCGGTACCTCGACACCGGCGGGGTGGACCTGCGGGTGGTCCAGCTGGCCGCCCAGATCACCGCGGGAAGCCGTACCGCATTCGATGCCACTGTCGCCGTCAACCAATGGTTCACCGAGCCGGGAAACGGGTTCAGCTACGACCTGCGGACCGCGCCGGGTAATAGCGGGGACGCTTTGGTGGACTTCCTGTTCACCGGCCACCGGGGTTACTGCGAGCAGTTCGCCTCGGCGATGGCGATCATGCTGCGGACGCTGGGCGTACCGGCCCGGGTCGCGGTCGGCTTCACCCCGGGAATCTCCACGGATGACTCCCGGCTGATCACCACTGAGGACGCGCATGCCTGGGTGGAGGTGTGGTTTCCGGGCGCTGGGTGGCTGCCGTTCGATCCAACCCCGCTGTCCGACGGGCGCAGCGTGGTACCGGGCTATCTGGCCGACGGCGGGACTCAACCCGAGGACCCACCGCTGCCGGCCCCGCCTCCGGCGGTCGACACCACCGCGCCCGAGCCGGACGTGGTGGCCGGAGCGTCCCAGGATCCTGGCGAGGGGAACCCCGGCTTTGGTGCCAGCGCCAGGATCGGACTGACCGTCGTCGGGCTGCTGGTCCTCGCCGTACTGGTAGGGCTCATCCCGCTGACGGTGCGCGAGGCCCGCCGTCGGTGGCGGTTACATCTGGTCGGCGTCGGCGGACCGGACGCGGTATCAGCCGCGTGGCAAGAGGTGTTGGCTGAGTCGGCTGACCGTGGCGTGGTACCCCCGGTGGGCGAGACCGTACGGGTGGCAGCCCAGCGGCTGGTTGCGGAACACACCTTGGACCAATCCGGACAAGCCGGGTTACAGACACTGGTCGGTGCGGTGGAGCGAACCTGGTACGGCGGAACCTCGCCCACGTCGCGCAGTACCCGCGACGCCGATCGTGAACTCTGCGGTGCTCTGGACGCCGTGCGCACCAGCTTGGCCCGGTGCGCCCCGCCCACCCGGATGACCCGGCTACTTCCGCGCTCGGTGTTGCCTCGCAAACGCTGAGTGCAGGACGTTAATGATCCTCGAAACGGCGCCGGAACCGCTGCTCCATTCGTTGGGCCAGCGTGCCTCGGCCGCCCTGCCCGGCTGCGGACCGGTCAGATGACGCTGCGCCTCGGCCGTCGCCGGCACCACGGCGAGAGAAGATCGCGACAACGGCACCGGCAAACATCACCAGGAAGCCGAGGACGCTGATCACCGGAATTCCCACCGGACGGATCGGGAGCATCACACCGGCCACGAGCAGCAGCAAGCCCAGCACAAAGATCGCGATGCCCTGGATCCGGCGGCGGTGGTACCGGTTGCGCATCCGGGCACCCCGGACGTTCGACGCGAACTTGGGGTCCTCTGCATAGAGCGCGCGCTCGATCTGGTCGAGCAGACGCTGCTCGTGCTCGGAGAGTGGCATCGCTCCTCCTCCGGCACTCCGATTTCGATGGCGGACGATGGTAGCCAGTCTGACGGTAGTACCTGGGGTCGCC
>DASQVB010000497.1:0-2231 GCA_035640975.1 Pseudonocardiaceae bacterium | reverse complement strand
TGAAACTCATCGTGCCACTCGACTCGCCCACCCGCCGACTCATCGAGCTATCAGGATTCGAATCACTCGCTTCCCTCCAACCCCAAAGCCACTGACCGATTGCCGGGTACGCAGGCGAGCACGCGCTGGCCGCGGTTCATCACAAGCTTGGGAATCTCGCTACCGTGCCAGGTGCTACCCCACTGATGCGATGAAGGAGCGGGGCCTCCGCTCCCCGTGACGTCCCGAGGCACTCTCGGGGTGCTCACTTCTACGACGAAGGAGGCCCTATGAGTGCAGCGTATTCGGGTAGGCAGTTTGTGGGTATCGATCTGCATCGGCGGCGGTCGGTGATCGTGCGGATGACCGAGACTGGTGAGCGGCTGAAGACGGTACGGATTCTGAATGACCGGGATCGTCTAGCCGAGGTGATGGCCCGGGCCGGGGAGTGCCCGGAGGTGGTGCTGGAAGCGACTTATGGCTGGTACTGGTGGCGGATGCGTTGGCCGAGCTGGGGGCGAGTGTGCACTTGGCGCACCCGCTGCCGTCGGCGTTTGCCGCCCGGATCGGGTCGGCTACTCGGGTGCTGGCCCGGCGAGGACTCATCGAGGCCGCCCGCGCCGAGCCTGTCAAGATCGTTGTGTAAGAGATCACCTGGTTGGTTAGTTGAGGTGGGTGGCTAGCCGGTCGGGGTAGGCCAGGGCGAGGGCTCCGAGGGCTTGTTTCCAGCCTTGGACGCTGGCGCCTTCGACGAGCCGGTGGGGGGCGGTGCGTTGGTCGCGGGGTAGGCCTTTTTCCTTGGCGCGGGCTCGGGCGCGTTTGTCTTCGATGTCGCGGATGGCCAGCCACAGCAGCTTGACGACCGCGTCGTCGGTGGGGAAGTGTCCCCGGTTCTTGATGATTTTGCGGAGTTGGTAGTTCAGTGACTCGATTGAGTTCGTGGTGTAAATGATCTTACGGACTTCCGGGGGGAAGGCCAGGAATGGAATGAACCGTTCCCAGGCGTTCTCCCAGGTCGCCGCGGCCGCGGGATAGCGACGGCCCAGCTCGGACTCGGCGAAGGTCAACAGCTCGCACTCGGCGGCCTCCACGGTGGGCGCGGTGTAGATCGGGCGCAGCGCCGCAGCGACGCGCTTGCGGTCTTGGTAGGACACAAACCGCATCGCGGCCCGGATCAGATGCACGGTACCGGTCTGCACGGTGGTCGCTGGCCAGGTCGCCTCGATCGCCTCGGGGAATCCGGTCAACCCATCGCAGCAGACGATGAGCACGTCACGCACCCCGCGGTTGCGCAGCTCGGCGCACACTCCGGCCCAGAACTTGGCGCCCTCGCTGGCCTGCACCCAGATGCCCAGCACGTGCTTGACGCCCTCAAGGTCGACACCCACGGCGATGTGCGCGGCCCGGTTACGGACCTGGTGACCGTCGCGGACTTTCACCACGAGCGCGTCGAGGTAGATGATCGGGTAGATCTCCTCCAGCGGGCGGGACTGCCAGGCCTTTACCTCTTCGAGCACCGAATCGGTGATCTTGGAGATGGTCTCGTGGGACAGCTCAGTGCCCAGGGTGCGGGCCAGGTGGTGGCCGATGTCGCGCACGGTCATCCCACCCGCGTACAGCGAAATGATCATCTCGTCGAGGCCGCCGGCGCGTCGGGAACCTTTCGGGACCAGCCGCGGCTCAAACGACCCGGCCCGATCCCGAGGAACGTCTAGCGCCACGTCGCCGACCTCGGTCGCCAGCGTCTTGGGGGTCGTGCCGTTGCGCGAGTTCGGCGAACCGCGCCCGGCCGGATCACCCTTTTCATAGCCCAGGTGCTCGGTCAGCTCGGTGGCCAGACCACGCTCCAAGACGGCCTTGACCATCTCCGGCAAAAACCCGCCCGCGCCCGTCAACGCCAACCCACCGCGGTCGACCCGATCCATCAGATCGTCGAATAGACCCGCATTGACCATCTCGTTGACAACCTCACGAGCCGAGCCTGCCGCCCGCGACGGCACGCCCACCCCCACACCAATTGGATTCACCCACTGCTGATCATCGGTCATGGTCATCTATCTACTCCCTCAGAGAGGAGTGATCTTGTACACAGACCATCTGACACGCCCTAGGTCGCGGAAGCTTCCCCTGCGCGCAATCGGCGCCGCGCTGGCCCGAACACAACACGCGCCGATCTGACACCGACCCCGTGCTGCTGGTGGTCGACGACGTGCACGGGTTCGGCGTGGAGGACGAGGCGATCGCCACCCTCG
>DASQVB010000496.1:0-4371 GCA_035640975.1 Pseudonocardiaceae bacterium | reverse complement strand
CATTGGGGCGCCGGGAGAGGTTCAGAGCTCGTTGTCATACCCACATCGTCTCAGAACCCAGGGACACCCCTCACCGCTATCTCAAAACGTGCTCGCCCATGGCTCGCAATTGTGCGCTGTCCGGCCACGCCGACGGCGTGCAATGCACCTCGGTGACGCCGGTGATCAAGCAGATTGTTGCGGCGCTACGGTCGCTGTACGTTTGTCCAGCGTTCTGGGTCTCGATGTAGCGGTGGGCATTAATCCGTGCTGGGAGTGCCGCACAGCGGCGCGCGGCTCTTCGACAAGCTTTCCAAGTAACTACTCCGGTCGCAGATCACAGTCGTGCGGACCTCGTCTCGTTCGAGATCGTCGGTCGCGGTCCTGGCGCCGGCGATCAATCCCCGTGCTTCCTCAAGCGGGAAGCTCTCGTCACCCACTGCGACGAAGGAGACACGCAACCGCCCTCCCTAGCGTGGCCCCACAGCCCACCATCTTGACCAACGGCCATACGCGCATCGCCTGCCGGTCTCCCGCCGGTCTCCTGCCGATCTCCCGCCGGTAGACGGTGAAGCGACTCGGTCAGCGCCGACGGGTGCACAGAAAAGGGGCCCGGCCGGATTCGGCCGGGCCCCTTGAGAGGGAATGAACTTGTCTTGAGTCCGATGTACGCCGAAACGTCGCGGCGACCACCTCCATCTCGACCGTTCCTCAACCTCCTGCGTTCCCTGAGTACCTGCCCTTGCGCTGCCCATGCGAGCGCTTGCTCTTTGCCCACTGTTGTTGTCGGCGCATTTTCTAACACCCGCAGCCAGCACTGTCAAGCCGCCAGCCACTGTGATCGCACGCGTCCACGGCCAAGTTACCCCGGCGCCGAGCGCACCCTGGCGAGAGCCAGACCGGGGGAATCGGTGTCCAACAACGATCACTCAGATCACCTATCGCCGAGTACCCGCAGGCCAGCATTAGTCCAGGCCAACCAGCTGATCATCACCCGGTTTCCAAGCTGAGCATCCGGCCGCACGGAGACAAGTGCTTCCACGGCTGACTCGCACTGCTGGTGGCCGAACTCATGGCGGTTGCAGACGAGCTGTCTCTTAGCCGTCCTCCCTCGCCACCGACGACCAAGCGTGCAGATGGGAGCTGACTTGCCCCGGCACTGATGCACCTATGGGTATCAAAGCCATAGAGGCATCAGTGCCCTTAACGATCTTTGGTCGCTAACCCAACAGTGCCGTTACGCACGGTGCCCTAGACGATAACGAGAAGGCCGCTGATGCAAAGCCCCGGCTATTCGGCGGAGCGTCGTATGGTGCCGATGAGTATGTCGATCAGGTGGCGGCGGGTCTGTGGGTTCATGCCGTTGAGCACTGTCTGCAGGCGTCTGGCGGTGTCCGGATCAGTGTCGCCGATGATCGGTCCGGCGTTGGCGGTGAGGGTGAGCTGGACGCGTCGACGGTTGTGCGGGTCCGGCGTGCGGCGCACCAGCCCGACGTGGGTCAGGCGGGCAACCATCGCGGAGGTGGCTGGCGGTCTGGTACCCAGGGCCTTAGCCAGGTCGGCGAGGGTGACCGGTGCCAGCGCGCTGATGAGGTGCAGCGCGGTGAGCTGTAATAGCGTCATCCCCCGGCCGGCCCAGACGGCGGGGCTAGCCACGACAACCGCCCGCAGGTGGGCAACGAGCCAGTCGACATCCTCCGCCGTCACTATTCCCGCGTCGTGGTCCACCACATCAGCAGCGCCGGACAAAGCACTGATACTGGCCAGTGACACGCCGCCGGGGTCAGGTTCCCGCTGTGCGCGCTCATGACTAGCGGCCATGTGATCTCCTTTGCGCCACACCAGCCCTTTTCCTCCGCTGCACGGCGTGCAGTCGACATGGTGGGCGACCTTGCGCGGTGCAACTTACAGATAGAGACGCGGAGTGCCCACGTGGATACACCGGCCCCAACAGCGGACGTAGGTACAGTTTGCCTGCCACGGGCGTCCCGCTATCCGCTGTCGGCTCGCTGACGATGATCACTTGTGCGCTCAGTTTAGAAGACAGACAGCCACTGGGCGAGCTGACTTACGTACGTGAGTCAGCGTGGACCGGAGTATTACGAGATCGTCTCGCATCTGCCATCACCACACGTCCGTGCGCGCCGCTGCCATGGTCGTCAAGGCCAACCGGAGCAACCTGGCGGCTGCCAACTCTGCTGACCGGTCTGGGTAAGACGACGCACCGCCGCTGTGGACGGTGTCTTAACCCACCTCCTTGCCGTCCAGCACGAGGATGTGGGCGAGACGGTCGTGGAGACCTTGCCGCCTGGGTGGCCGCAACACCCCCGCGGTGACGATCCCCTCGTAGGCCACCCCGACAAGCATGGCCGCCAGCAGCGGCCAGCCTCCCTTAAACGGTGCAATTCCCCGAGCCTCAAAGAGGTCCATCAGCGACTGCTTGAGTTCACGTTGGTTCCGTCCATGCTGGCTCCGCAGGTCATCAATATCGGGCTGGAGCTCTCGCAGCTGCTCCCAAGCCCGGCGCACGGAGGACGACCCGGACACGGCGATCAAGAGGACCTGAGGCGACTGGCGGACCGCCCAGCGGATCATCGCGGCGTACCAGCCGGGTCGTCCGTGGGTGACCTCATTAACCATCCGCAGGCCCAGGACTGCCTGACCGGCTGTCCGGCCAGCCACGGCCATTCCCGCAACGAAATAGCAGCCGGCTACGGCCAGGCTGTCCCACTGCGCGCCCGGAGATGCGTCTTGCCATGGTCGGCCCCGGAAGCGACGTAACCCTAGCCCTGCGGCCGCGACGATCACGGCGTCGACAACCGCGGATGCCATGCGGCGAGACGGCACTGCGACTGAGGCCACGGCTGCTGAGCGTACCGGGTTCGCCCAGCGCAGAATGAGCTTCCAGCGTCGACCGGTGGCTCTCCCCTGCGAGTGCGGAAGCTCGATCACGCGGGCCGATCAGGGAAGGAAGTCCTGGCCATCGCCGACGAGCGACACGAGCGCAGGATGGCGTGCGGATCCTGACCGGAACGCTCGCCAGCACCTAACACCGACAGGAGAAGGTAAGTCCTTCCCCACGAGTGCCACTTCCTGTCCGTCCGCGGTGTCGCCGCGCTCCGGGAAGACGGCGGGAAAGTTGTGGACGCTGTCGCGGTTCTCCGTCAACCTGATCCGGACTCACAGGAGCGAAGACGGGACATCGCGGCCTTCAACGTAGTAGTCAGACCAGCCATCACGTCGACACTCAGCACACATTGTGTCTTCATGCGAGCACGCGTCGGGAGCCACGAGCGGTACCGATGTCCAGACCGCAAGGTCAGGTAAAGTCTGTCCGGAACGCTGTGGTGCTAACGGATCAGCCCGATGTAGCACACGCACCTTATCGCCACCCGGGTAACTCATCGTCGTCCTCTTCATCCCGCGTGTAATGAGTCCTTCCGCAGAAAGCCTGGTCGGGTTAAGACACCCGGTCAACCACCGCGCTGGCGTGGCCGAGATGCTTGCTCACCCCGAGCCTCCGATACCGCCACCCGGGACCGGATGACCGTGGGTGTCTCCGTACACGCTAGGCATTTGCTTCCCGCTCGGTCTTGATCCGAGCAGCTCCCGCTGTAGCTCAGCTACGTCAGCCGCCAGCTGATCAATTCGCTTCGATACCGCGTCACGGCGTGAGGAGTCCGCGGCACGAACCTTCTCGGATGCGGTGGTTGCGAACGACCGGGAAAGGTACCCGACTTACTGGTCGATGTTGTAGATCACCTCGACCATGACGGTGCGTTTTTGGGTACCGGGCTCGATGGGCACGGGCGCAGCCGCCGCTGGTGCGTCACCTCGGTCGAACGGGCTCGGCGGGTTGACCGATACCTCGGTGATCGAACGGATCCGGCCCAGCTTAACTCCGGCCGCGTCGGCCATCTGCTTGGCCTGGGCCTGTGCCTGCTGGACCGCGTTGATCCGGGCCTGGGCACGCGACGCGCTGTCGTCACCGATCGAGAAGCCGAGTTGCTGTACGCGCACAGCGTCACCCGTGGCCTCAGCGGCGGCGTCGATGAGGCCACCGGCGCCGCCGATGTCACGCAGCGTGGCCACGACCTGGTTCGCCACCTCGTAGCCGGTGATCCGCCCGGTCGCTGAGTCGTACGTCGGATTGATCGACAGCTGGCTGGTCTGCAGGTCCGCTGCGGCGACGCCCTTGCTCTTCAGCAAGTCGATCAGCGCGGTTGCCTTTGCGTTGTTGGCATCAAGGGCGCCCTTGGCGCTTTGATTCCGCGTCTGCACTCCAAGGATGACCGTCACGGTGTCCGGGGTCCCGGTGACCGTTCCGAGACCACGGGCGGTGATGCTGGGCAGGTCCGCCGCTCCAGCACCGGTCGACACCGCGGCCGGCTG
>DASQVB010000495.1:0-2123 GCA_035640975.1 Pseudonocardiaceae bacterium | reverse complement strand
CTGGGCCGGATCCGCTACCGAATGGGCTGGGCCGGATACCCTACGCTGCGGCTGATGACCCTGGCCGAGACGGGCACCCGTGGCCTGATCGGCGCCACGCTCGGCTCAGCGACTGATAGGGACGAAGCCGCCCTGGCACGGCGCCTGCTGCCGTTGCTGGGGCTGGGCATGCTCGTCTTGCTGGATCGGGCCTTTTGACGGCATTGTCAACTTGTTCGGTCTGGCGCGCCTCGGAAATCATTCAGTGCGTGGTTGAGGAGGGACGGTCGGTCCTGTCGGGTGGTTCAGGCTGCGGTGGTCCGCCCGGTGACTTCATTCCAGGTACTGAAGCGGTTGGCCATCTCGCTGCGGTATTCCTCGGCGTGGAGCAGGTGACGACGGGGCCGGAAGTGCGGTGATATCCCGCTGAAGGCGGACAGAAATCGTTGCGCGTGCCCGGGCGAGGTGAACCGTTTCATGGCCCGTTCGCGTTGCCGGGTGGGTTGGTGGGAGTTTTCCGCGCGGTTATTCAGATACTTCGACTGGCGGTGCTCGACCGAACGCGCAACCCGGCGCCGCGCCGCTGGGTAGCTGCCCAACTTGTCGGTGACCACTACCCGGGGCACGGACTCCAAGCCCTTGAGCAGCTTGCGGAAGAACCGGGTCGCGGCCGTGGTGTCCCGCCGGGAGGTGACCAGAATGTCCAGCACGTTCCCGTCCTGGTCGACGGCGCGCCACAGATACTGCCGCTGACCGTTGATCGTGAGGAATACCTCGTCGAGATGCCACGTACCGCCGGGGCCGGGCCGGCGGCGACGCAGCCCGTTGGCGTAGGTTTGCCCGAACTTGGCGCACCATTGCCGGATGGTTTCGTGGGAGACCACGATCCCGCGCTGCAGCATCATCTCCTGCACCTCGCGGAAGCTCAGCGGGAACCGGTGGTACAGCCACACACCATGACTGATGATCTCCACCGGGTAGCGGAACCCTCGGTACGACGGCATCTCGGTGCCCACCAGCCAGCCTCTCCTCACCTCCAGACCAACCTGGCGATCATCCCAGCCACCACGCCGCACGACCAAGTTGACAATGCCGATGAGGCCTACGGCGACAACCCCGGGCTGCGGGACTGGCTCGACGAACACGACATCAACTACGTCATGGCGGTGTCCTGCGACGCTCGGTTCACCACACCCACCGGCGCCCAGCGCGCCGATGAACTGGCCGCCTCCGCGCCCAAACGCGGCTGGCAACGCCTCTCGGCCGGCGAAGGCAGCAAAGGGCACCGGCTTTATGACTGGCTACTCATCGATCCCGGCGCCGATCAGCATCTGCTGCTGGTGCGCCGCTGCATCAGCAAGCCCAGCGAGCTGGCCTACTACGTCTGCCGCAGCCGCACACCGGTGCCTCTTGCCGAGCTGGTCCGGGTCGCCGGATCCCGGTGGGGCGTGGAAGAAACCTTCCAGTTCGCCAAGAACGAGACTGGCCTGGACCACTACCAGGTCCGCCGCTACGACGCCTGGTACCGGCACATCACCCTGTCCATGCTCGCCGCCGCGTTCCTGGCCATTACCGCCCACACCGAACAACTCCACGATCAAAAAGGGGCACCACCACCGGCGAGGAGCACCTAATCCCGCTGTCCTGCAACGAAATCCGGCGCCTCTGGGCCACCCTGAGCCACCCCACCCACCCCCGCTACCACACCAACCACTGGTCACACTGGCGACGAACCCACCAGACACGCGCGAAACAAAGCCACTACCAGCGACAACGCCTCAAACATCACAAGGTGCGGCTGCCGTACTAGGGCCGTTGAGTATCCGGGGAATCTCAGATACTCCTTAGTGGCCATGGAGCAGGGTGGCGAGTTCGGCGCGGTCGGAAGTGCCGAGTTTGGTGCTGGCGCGGTAGAGGGTTTTCGACGGTGCGGATCGAGACGACCAGCCGCTGGGCGATTTGGCGGTTTGACAACCCGCCGGCGGCACGTTCTCGGTCGGTGAGGGGTAGCGGTGCGGTGATGGCGGCCAGCGCGGGGGTGCGGGTGCCTTCGCAGGCCGCTGCGAGTCGGTGGGCCTGGGTGGTAGCAGCGTGGGCGGAGCCGCACCGGTCCTGGCGGGTGAACGCGGCGGCGGCATCGGCCG
>DASQVB010000494.1:0-3981 GCA_035640975.1 Pseudonocardiaceae bacterium | reverse complement strand
AAGGAAGGAGCCAAGGTGAATCCTCGCCCCCAGCCGGCAAACAGGTCGGTTTCGAGTCTGGGCACGCAAGTGAAAGGCCGGCTGATCACGCCGGATGATCCCGATTACGACCGAGCGCGCGCGATCTTCTACGGTGGTTTCGACCGCCGCCCTCAGGTGATTGTCCAGGCCGCCGACGCGGCCGATGTCACCCGGGTCATCGCGACGGCCCGCGACGCCGGGCTGGAGTTGGCGGTCCGCAGCGGTGGGCACAGCCCGGCCGGGCACTGTGTCATCGACGGGGGCGTCGTGCTTGATCTGTCGGCCATGCGGGCGCTCCACCTCGACACGGAGACACGCACTGCGTGGGCGGAGCCGGGCTTGACCGCCGGCGAATACACCACCGCCGCGGCGGCACACGGCCTGGCGACCGGGTTCGGCGACACCGCCTCGGTCGGCATCGGCGGTATCACCCTGGCCGGCGGCGTCGGCTACCTGGTGAGAAAACACGGCTTGACCATCGACAACCTGCTGGCCGCTGAGGTGGTGACCGCCGACGGCCAGCTGCTGCACGCCGACGCCAACGACAATGCCGACCTGTTCTGGGCGCTCCGGGGCGGCGGCGGCAACTTCGGCGTGGCGACAAGGTTGCGGTTCCGCCTGCACCCGCTGTCCCAGGTCGTTGGCGGGATGCTGCTGCTGCCCGCCAGCGCCGAGCTGGTCGCTGAATTCATGGCCTTGGCGGAGGCGGCCCCGGAAGAGCTGTCGACTATCGCCAACGTTATGCCGGCACCGCCACTGCCGTTCATTCCCGCAGAGCTGCATGGCCAGCTGGTCATCATTGCCCTGATGCTCTACGCCGGCGAGGTCGAAGCCGGGCAGCAGGCGGTCGCGCCGTTCCGGGCGCTGGCCGCTCCGCTCGCGGATATGGTCAAGCCGATGCCCTACCCGGAGATCTACCCGCCAGAGGACCCCAACTACCACCCTGCCGCGGTGGGGCACACGATGTTCCTCGACCAGGTCGATCTGCAGGCGGCAGAGACGATCGTCGATTACCTGCGGGCTTCGGATGCGAGCGTACGGGTAACGCAGCTACGCGTGTTGGGCGGGGCGATGTCGCGCGTACCGGCCGACGCAACCGCGTTCGCCCACCGCCACTCCGCGATCATGGCCAACGTCGCCAGCTTCTACGACGGCCCCGCTGACAAGCCCCTACGCCAGGCCTGGGTCGAGCAGTTCGCCGCGGCCCTGCAGCAGAGCGACGATGGGGCCTATGTCGGCTTCCTGACCGATGAAGGCCCCGAGCGCATCCGCCAGGCATACCCGGGGTCGACATGGGACCGACTGGTTCAGGTTAAGGCCCGCTACGACCCCACCAACCTGTTCCACCACAACCACAACATCTCGGCGGCGATCGAAGGGATCGGGCGGTAAAGGTTGACCTCTAGCCAGTCACGAGGGCAAATACGGGCTGTGGGTGCCCTGATCCAGCTTTCAGTGTGACGAAGTTGCCGAGATGACAGACGGAACCGGCGCACCGCTGGTCGGTCAGCTCGCTGTCTGTTGCGCGCCTTCGCCACTGCCAGGTGTCGCCGAGAGGTGGCGGAGTTCGGTGATGATCTGCTGTGTCTGATTTAGATACGCGGCGCATCCGTCGCAGCTGGCAACATGCTCCTCAAATCGTGCTCGCATCTCCGCGGAGAGCGCATCGTCAAGGTAGTCGGCCACCAGTTCCACGAGCTGCCTGCACGCTATTTCCTGCGCAGACTCTGCCACTTTCACCGCCTCCTGTTTCGCCGTCGCAGCCACCTCGACTGGCGCCACACCGCGGCTGACCCGGACGCTAACGATGAGCAGCACCCCGACCACCACGGCGGCGCCGGCCAGCATGAATCCGGACCAGTAGACGCCGTTCTCCCGTGCTACCCAGCCAAACACCAGCGAAAAGGGCACGAACAGCACCCAGGTCAGTGTCCCGCCGCCCGAGGACACACCGGCTCGGATCGCGGACGGCACCGCATCGTGCAACAGCCGGCTGGCATGGATTCCGATGATCGCCAAGGCCAGCGCGAGCACCACCTGGGCCGTGATGATGACCGCCAGCGAGCGCGTCCAGCTCAGCAACAGCGCTCCGACCAACGACAGGATGATCAATATTGCGAGCAGCAGCCGGCGTTCGAGGTTTAGCTTGCCGATGAGCAGCCCACCGATGCCAAGGGTTGACACCAGCGTCGCCCAGTACGGGCCGTAGACCACCGCCGGGGCGGCCAGCGCCACCAGCCAGAGCGGCCCGAACTCGAAGACGGCCTGGGATAGCAGTCCTGCGGTAGCCACCAGGAACAAGACGCGGGGCAGGATCCGAGAAGTGATCATGGTCCGGAATGTGAGCGCGACGTGGCTGCGCAAGCTCACCCGCTCGGCGGCCTGGTGCAGCTTCGGCTCCTTGAAGCGCAGGAACCCGATGACTGCTAGTGCGATCAGCGGGACCGTAGCGAAGTAGGTGAAGCGTTCCGAGGTGTACTGAGCGAGCAAGCCACCGGCCAGCGCACTGAGCACGAACGCGGCGCTCTCCACGGCACGAGTCCGGCCGATCCACTTCTCGTACAGGGCGCTCGAGCCGGTCTCCTCGACCACGGTGTCGTAGACAACGCTGTCGACTGTTCCCGAACTGAACGCGAAGTAGATCCCGAGGATCATTGCCGAAATCACGTACGTGGTCACGCTGTGGCTCAGGGCGCCGATCAAGGAGCTGACCGTCAGAGCCACGCAAGCCAAGATCAATACCCAACTGCGGCTCCAACGATCGGCCAGGATTCCCGACGGCACCTCCAGCAACGGCACCACGGCGGCGTACGCGGCGGCCATTGCACCCACCGACGCGGCGTCGAAACCGATCTCGGTCATGAACAGCTTCTCGATGGGAACCCACAAGATCAGGCCCTGCAACGCCACGCCGATTTGCAGCGGCAGCAGCCGCCGGGTCAGCGCACGAGGCTGCGCCGCAACCGCCGCGCTCATGATCGGTGGCTGTCTCGCTCGAAGGCGCGGCCAAGGTGCTCGCGAAGCAGCTCACGCGCCCGGTTCAGCACGTTGCGCTGCTGTTCTGCGCTGAGCCCGGTCGCCGCTGATACTTCGGCCGTCGAGCGGCCGTCGACATCTCGTAGGACGACGACCCGGCGCCACGGATCGGGCAGCGCAGCAAGCGCGGCCTTGAGTGTCTCTGGGTCCACGGCGTGGCCGGTAGGCCACGGGCGCGGGAGCTCCTTCCAATGATCGGGGTAGGGGTCACCTTCCCGCTGGAAGCGGTCGGCATCCACCGTCGTTGCGGGCGGGAACCAACGACTCCACCACGCAAAGCGGGTTCCCAACGCCCGGCCCCGGGCGGCAAGGTTGACAATCATCCGTGCAATCGAGATCTTCATCAGGTCGCCGCCACGAGTTCCGTAGTCGCCAGCATCGCTAGTTTCGGTCTCTGAGGCATCATCCGTTCCTGCTTGTCGGGCGTGAGCAGGACCAGCCAGCGTGATGTGCTCTCGGTGAGGGCCAGCCTCCCCATGTCCGTGCCTCCGTTGTCAGCCCGGCCTGTTCCCAAAAGAGAGACTGAGGCCGGCCCGCAAACTCATCGCATGCCAGACCGCTGCATCTCATCGTCATACGACGAGGTTCACGTTCACGGCAAGAGCCGAGCCGACATTGAAGACCCGGACCGCTAATCCGGCCAGCCCCGGGTCAGGCAGTACGGCCAAATCGCATCGAGGTCGTCCCACGCCTCGTAGAACTTTGAGGTCGCGGTCCTCGAAGGCAGCGCACCCGCGCTGTCCGAATCGGCCCCCAGGAGTAGGGCAGGATGAGCCCGTGGCCGTACCGGTGTCAGCTGTGGACGTTGTCTCACAGCCGCGTGTCGGCTGGCGGTTTGTGGTGCCGTACGTTGTCGCGACGGTCGCCATGTGGATGTCGTTTAATGCCCCGGGGCAGGTGCTGATCGGTCAGCAGCTGATTGCT
>DASQVB010000493.1:0-16828 GCA_035640975.1 Pseudonocardiaceae bacterium | reverse complement strand
GACCAGTAATGCACCGCTGCTCCTGGCACCGCCGGTGGCCAGCTCGCGGCGTCGCAGCTCTCGGCGCAACCCGCGCAGGGCGAGTGGATCGGCCCCGCCCAGTGGCGAGGCGAGCAGCGCAGCCGCCGTCTCCTCGTTGAGAGCGCCAGGCTGCACCGAGCAGCGCAGCACCGTCAGCAGTGGTAATACCGCACCGTGGCGAGCGACCGGCAGCTCCTCGCGCGGCACCGCCACCGGCACACCCGCGGCGAGCAGTGCCCTGCGCAGCACCGGCAGGGTGCGGGCTGTGGAGCGCACCAGCACCGCCATGTCTGCCCAGGCCATCCCGTCCAGCAGGTGGGCCCGGCGCAGCTGATCGGCCACCCAGGATGCCTCGGCTGCGGCGGAGCCGAACACCCGCACCACCACCTCCCCGCCGGGCTGCTGCCCCACTGGGCCGTACAGGTCGGCACGCGGGCCGGGTAACCGGGCGGCAAGCCGCGACACCGCCGACCGCACCGACGAAGCCATCCGGTGGTCGGTACATAGCCGGACCACCGTGGACTCACCGGTGGTGAGCAGGCCGGGATCAGCGCCACGGAAAGAGAGGACGGTCTGGTCCGGATCGCCCAGGAGGAGAAACTCGCTGGCCCTTGCACCGAGCGTGGTGACCATCCTGGCCTGCAAGGGATCGAGGTGCTGGGCGTCATCCACAATCAGGTGGCGCACTCGGTCAGACTCCCTGCGCAGCACCTCGGGGTCGGTGTCGAGCACCAGCAGGGCCTCGGACACCAGCTCGGCAGCGTCCAGCGCGGGAGCGGTGGCTTGCGGGCCGACCGTGCCCACCGATCCGCGCAGCAACATCACGTGCTCGTAGGTGCGGAAGAACCGCCCGGCGGCAACCCATTCCTCGCGCCTGCTTCTGCGGCCTAGCGCAACGAGGTCCTCCGGGCCCAAGCCGCGTTCCGCAGCACGCAGCAGCAGATCCCGCAGTTCGGCGGCGAAGGCCGGTAACCCCAGTGCCGCCCGCAACCGTGGTGGCCAGCTTCGCCCACCGGTTTCGAGCTCGCCTGCGAGCAGCTCACGGATTACCACGTCCTGCTCGGGGCCGGACAGTAACCGGGGCGGAGGCAAATCCTGCAGGGATGCCTGCAGCCGCAGCACGGCGAAGGCGTAGGAGTGGACGGTCCGCACCATCGGTTCCCGCACAGTGGGCGTGACACCGTGCGCCGCAAGCCGTTCGACGATGCGGTCCCGCAGGTCCGCGGCTGCCCGGCGGCTGGAGGTGAGCACCAGCACCCGCTCGGGATCCACTCCACGATGCAGCACGCGGTCTGCGACGGTGTGTGCCACGAGCGTGGTCTTGCCGGTTCCCGGACCCCCCAGCACCCGCAGCGACCCGCCACCATGCTCCAGCATCTGGCGAGCGTCCGGCCCCCACAGGGCAGTGGGGCGCTCGACGGTTACGCAGCGAACCAGGATGGGCACGCTGCGCATGCAATCACGCCGCTCCGACAGTGTGCAGCGCGGGAGGATGGCAGTGATGGACAACGAGGAACTGGAGCGGGTACGCGGGATAGTGTCGGCGATCCCCGCGGGCTCGGTCCTGGCCTACGGCGAGGTCGCGGCCCGCGCCGGGCTGCCAGGTCGGGCCCGCCTAGTGGGTCGGATCCTCGCCGAAGACGGCGCTGATCTGCCATGGCACCGGGTGCTGCGCGCCGACGGCACCCCCGCCGCACACCTCGCAGTCGAGCAACTGGCTCGGTTGCGTACCGAAGGTGTGCTAGCCGAAGGCGGGCAGGTCCCCATGCGCCGATACCGCGCTGGACCGCTCCTGCCTTCCCAAGCTCCCCACCAGCGTCGTCCTAAGCCGCCCGAACAGCGCTGCTGTTGAGCTCGGCGCACCAGGATCACTGGTAGTGCAATCGGAAGTCTTCAGCGACGTTTTCAGTGACACTGAAGCAGGCAAGCGGAGATGCCCAAATTGGCAAATAAAGGATTATGCAAAAACTTCACTGGCAGGGTCGCTGACAGGCTGGAGGATCTGGGGGATGCTCTGTGCAGTGCCCGCGTGGCGGAGCGCGCCGCGGTCAGGTGCATTCATTCACGCCACGTTTTGCATAAGCCTCATAATTTCGAAAATCATCCCGAAGTAGCGACTGGATCCACATCCACTCCTGTTAGCGATTGAGTAGCCAGCCGAGTCGGACCGATCGCCCGCAGTGAGCTAACCGCAGGCGCGTGCCTGTAAACCGGTCGGAAACTGTGTGACACGGAACTGTTAACCACGCCGGCCCATGTCATGCACAGATCATGGACGGTTCGGCGAGTGCGGGGGATCACCGCAGCTCACGAGGCAGTTCAGCGCTGTCCGGCAGACGTAGAATATGAACAACATGTTACGTACGCCGCACCACCACATCGGTGACGATGTGAGTGCTGGCCGTCCTTCTTGAAGGGTATCAAATCACCGTCTAGGCTAGACGAAATAGCCGCCCGTAAACGTCATTATCACCCGAGAGGTGGCGTGCGTGCCCGATACCTCCGACAGCAGCGCGAGTGTCGGCATGGACACTGGCTTCGTTGATTCCCTGCTGCGCTTCGGCAGGCATTTTCAGCGCGGGGACGCATCAGCCGATCTGCGCACACTTCACCAGATCGGCGGCCGATCAGCTGATGTTTTTTACCGTGACCGCTGGGCCTACGACAAGGTGGTGCGCTCGACCCACGGGGTGAATTGCACTGGTTCATGCTCGTGGAAGATCTACGTCAAGGACGGGATCATCACGTGGGAGGCGCAACAGACCGACTACCCGTCGATCGGCCCGGACAAGCCGGAGTACGAGCCACGCGGTTGTCCGCGCGGTGCGTCGTTCTCCTGGTACACCTACTCACCGGCCAGGGTGCGCTACCCGTATGTGCGCGGCACGCTGCTGGAGCTGTATAGGGAAGCAAAGCAGCGACTCAAGGACCCGGTGCTGGCCTGGGCCGATGTGGTCGACGATCCCGAGAAAGCCCGCAGGTACAAGGCTGCGCGCGGCATGGGCGGGTTCGTGCGCGCCGAGTGGTGGGAAGCCGTCGAGATCGTCGCAGCCGCACATGTGCATACGATCAAGCGCTACGGTCCCGACCGGGTCGCCGGATTTTCCCCGATCCCAGCGATGTCGATGGTCAGCCACGCCGTCGGCGCCCGGTTCATCTCGCTGGTCGGCGGGGCCATGTTGTCGTTCTACGACTGGTACGCCGATCTGCCGGTAGCGTCCCCGCAGGTATTCGGTGACCAGACCGACGTGCCGGAATCCGCCGACTGGTTCGATGCCGGCTACCTGATCATGTGGGGCTCCAACGTCCCGGTCACCCGGACGCCGGATGCGCATTACATGACTGAGGCCCGCTATCGGGGCCAGAAGGTGATCGTCGTGTCGCCGGACTACGGCGACCACACGAAGTTCGCCGACGAGTGGCTGCCGGCACGGCCGGGCACCGACGCCGCGCTGGCCATGGCCATGGGTCACGTGATCCTCAAGGAGTTCTTCGTCGACCGGCAGACGCCCCACTTCACCCACTACGTCAAGCGCTACACCGATCTGCCGTTCCTGGTCACTCTTGAGCAGCGTGGCGGGGCGTACGTCCCCGGCAAGTTCCTCACCGCCGCCGATCTCGGTGAAGTCGGCGAAGGAGCCGAATCCAAGACTGTGCTGCTGGACGGGGGCAGCGGTGAACCGGTGGTCCCGAACGGGTCCTTGGGCCACCGGTTCACCGGCTCCGGGGAAGGTCACTGGAATCTCGACCTGCACGGTGTCGATCCGCTCCTGAGCATGCACGGCGACGGCGGGGTCGAGCTCCACCTCCCCCGGTTCGACACCGCCGAGCCCGGCGTACTACGCCGCGGAGTGCCGACCCGAACGGTCGCCGGCAAGCTGGTCACCACGGTGTTCGATCTGCTCCTAGCGCAGTACGGGGTGCACCGGCCGGGCCTTCCGGGCACCTGGCCCACCGGATACGACGACGCCGAGCAGCCGTGCACTCCGGCCTGGCAGGAGCCGATCACCGGGGTACCGGCTGCCGCGGCGCAGCGGATTGGCCGGGAGTTCGCCGACAACGCCGAGCGCTCCGGCGGCCGCTCGATGATCTTGATGGGTGCGGGCACCAACCACTGGTTCCATTCCGACCAGACCTACCGGTCGTTCCTGGCGCTGGTGATGCTCACCGGCTGCCAGGGCATCAACGGCGGCGGCTGGGCGCATTACGTCGGCCAGGAGAAGTGCCGCCCGATCACCGGCTGGTCGACGCTGGCCTTCGGCCTGGACTGGCAACGGCCACCGCGACAGATGCAGGGCACGGTGTACTGGTACCTGGCCACCGACCAATGGCGCTACGACCCGTTCACCGCCGAGGCGATGGCCTCGCCACTGGCGCAAGGGCGCTTCGCCGGCCGGACCGCTGCGGACAATATTGCGCTGGCCAGCCGGCTGGGTTGGATGCCCAGCTACCCGACGTTCAACCGTAACCCGCTGGATTTGGCCGATGAGGCGCAACGTCTGGGCAAGGACGCCGCGCAGCATGTCATCGACGGGTTGGCCACCGGGCACCTGAGGTTCGCCTGCGAGGACCCGGACGCGCCGGAGAACTTCCCGCGGTGCCTGACCGTGTGGCGGGCCAACCTGCTCGGTTCCTCGGCCAAGGGCAACGAGTACTTCCTGCGCCACCTCCTGGGCAGCGACTCCAACCTGCAAGCCACCGACCGTGATGGGGTGCGCCCCGTCGAGGTCACCTGGCGCGACGAGGCACCGGTCGGCAAGCTTGATCTGCTGCTGTCGCTGGATTTCCGGATGACCAGCACCACCTTGTTCTCCGACGTGGTGCTGCCGGCCGCCACCTGGTATGAGAAGCACGACCTGTCCAGCACCGACATGCACCCCTACGTGCACGCCTTCTCCCCGGCGATCTCGCCACCGTGGGAGACCAAGACTGACTTCGAGGCGTTTCATCGGATCGCCCGGGGCTTTTCCTGGCTGGCCGAAAAGCATCTCGGGGTGCGTCAGGACATTGTGGCGGTACCGCTGCTGCACGACACCGCTGATGCCACCGCCCAGCCCGGCGGCCGGGTGCTGGACTGGAAAGCGGGCGAGTGCGAGCCGATACCCGGCAAGACCATGCCACGGCTGATCGTCGTGGAGCGTGACTACCCGGCGATCGGCGAGAAGATGGCGGCCCTGGGCCCGCTGGTGGAGCGGATCGGTCTGACCACTAAGGGCGTCACCGTGCACCCCGACGCCGAGGTGGACTACCTCAAGGCGGCCAACGGCACCATCGTCTCCGGGCGGGCCGCCGGGCGGCCGTCGCTGGCCAAGGACACCCACGCCGCCGAAGCCATCCTGGCGCTGTCCGGTACCACGAACGGCCGGTTGGCCGTCGAGGGCTTCGAAACCCTGGAGCGACGCACCGGTACCAAGCTCGCCGACCTCGCGGCGGAGAACGAGGGCAAGCGGATCACCTTCGCCGACACCCAGGCCCGCCCGGTACCGGTGATCACGTCACCGGAGTGGTCGGGCAGCGAGGCCGGCGGCCGGCGCTACGCCCCGTTCACCATCAACACCGAGCGGCTCAAACCGTGGCACACGCTGACCGGTCGGCAGCATTTCTTTCTCGACCACGACTGGATGTCGGAGCTCGGTGAGCAGCTGCCGATCTTCCGGCCGCCGCTGGACATGACCGCGTTGTTCGGCGAGCCCAACGTTGGGGCGACTGGTCTCAACGGGCAATTCGGCGGGCCGAACAATGGGCAGAGCTCGATCACCGTCCGGTATCTCACCCCGCATTCGAAGTGGTCCATCCACTCCGCCTACCAGGACAACCTGCACATGCTCACGCTGTCCCGCGGCGGGCAGGCGATCTGGATGTCCGATGTGGACGCCGCCAAGATCGGCGTCGTAGACAACGAATGGATCGAGGCGATCAACCGTAACGGCATCGTGGTCGCCCGGGTGATCGTCAGCCATCGGATGCCTGAAGGCACCGTGTTCATGTACCACGCCCAGGAGCGCACCGTGGGCGTGCCTCGCATCGAGAAGACCGGCAAGCGCGGTGGCATCCACAACGCGCTGACCCGGCTGATGATCAAGCCGACGCACCTGATCGGCGGCTACGCCCAGCAGTCTTTCGCGCTCAATTACCACGGCCCCACCGGCAACCAGCGCGACGAAGTCACCACCATCCGCCGGCGCAGCCAGGAGGTGACCTACTGATGAGGCTCATGGCACAGCTGGCCATGGTGATGAACCTGGACAAGTGCATCGGCTGCCACACCTGCAGCGTCACCTGCAAGCAGGCATGGACCAACCGGGGCGGCGTCGAATACGCATGGTTCAACAATGTGGAGACCAGACCGGGGCAGGGATATCCGCGGCAGTACCAGGACCAGCAACGGTGGAAGGGTGGCTGGACGCTGACCAAGCGCGGCCGGCTCACGTTGCGCTCCGGCTCGCGGTTCAAGCGGCTGCTGAACATCTTCGCCAACCCCGACCTGCCGACGGTGGCCGACTATTACGAGCCGTGGACTTACGACTACGACAACCTGCTGTCCGCACCGCCGTCGGACACCACCCCGACCGCTCGGCCCACCTCGCTGATCACCGGTGAGGACACCAAGGTCACCTGGGGCGCCAACTGGGACGACGACCTGGGTGGCGGTCCCGAGCAGATCGGCCGTGATCCGCTGCTGGCCAAGGTGTCCGACAAGGTGAAGCTGGAATTCCAGCAGACGTTCATGTTCTACCTGCCACGGATCTGCGAACACTGCCTCAACCCATCGTGTGCGGCGTCCTGCCCGTCCGGCGCGATCTACAAGCGCACCGAGGACGGCATCGTGCTGGTTGACCAGGATCGTTGCCGCGGGTGGCGCCAGTGTGTCAGCGGATGCCCGTACAAGAAGATCTACTTCAACCACAAGACCGGCAAGGCGGAGAAGTGCACGTTTTGCTACCCGCGGGTGGAGGTGGGCATCCCCACGGTCTGCGCGGAGACCTGTGTCGGGCGGCTGCGCTATATCGGGGTGGTGTTCTACGACGCGGACGCGGTGCTGGCCGCGGCGTCCGTGCGGGACGATAAGGACCTTTACCCGGCGCAGCTGGGTGTGTTCCTCAACCCGCACGATCCGCGGGTGGTGGCCGAGGCGGAGCGGGTCGGTATCTCCCAGGAGTGGATCGAGGCCGCGCAGGCGTCTCCGATCTACAAGTTGATCGTGGATTACCAGGTGGCGCTACCGCTGCATCCGGAGTACCGGACCATGCCGATGGTCTGGTACATACCGCCGCTGTCACCCGTGGTGGACGTACTGTCGAGCACCGGGCATGACGGCGAGGACGCCGGCAACCTGTTCGGTGCGATCGACGCGCTACGCATCCCGGTGGAGTACCTGGCCGCGCTGTTCACCGCCGGCGATGTCGGGCCGGTGCGCGCCTCGCTGCAGCGGCTGGCCGCGATGCGCGCCCACATGCGCCGGGTCAACCTCGGCGAGCCGGTCGACCCGGAGATCGCCGAGTCAGTGCGCCTGACGCCGGCCGAGATAGAGGCGATGTACCGGCTGCTGGCCATAGCCAAGTACGAGCACCGCTACGTCATACCCAGTGCCGCCGGCTCCGACGCCCACCGGCTGGATGCCCTGGCCACCGGGTGCAGCCTGGACTCCGACGGCGGTCCGGGCATGACCGCCTTCGACGTCATGGACGACAAGTTCCACCTGACCGCGCAGCAGGCCGACAGCAATGGTGCCGCAGCGCCGGCGGACAAGGGGCGCCGGATCAACCTGCTCAACTGGGACGGCAAGAGTACGAATGGTCTGTTCACCGCTGCGCCAGCCTCTCATGGGTCCGACACCAATGGTGCGGGGAAGGACCCGGAGCACGTGGCGGAGCACATCCGATGAGTCCGGCGTGGCTGCGCCGATCGCGTTCTGGGGACAGAACGCAGTCATTAGCCCTTGATAAGTGCGTTCAGTCCCCGGAACGCGATCGGGATCAGCGGATGGTGTGGCGGATTGCCGCGCTGTTGCTGGACTACCCGACGCAGCAAACCCTGGACATGCTGGACGAGCTGCACGCCGGGGCCGGATCGCTGCCCGCGCCGGCAGGGCCCGCTCTGGTGTCGTTCGTAGAGCACATGGGCCGGACGCCGCCTATTGAGCTGGCCGCGTACTACGTGGAGACCTTCGATCTGCGCCGTCGCAATTGCCTGCATTTGAGCTACTACGCCTACGGTGACACGCGCAAACGCGGCATGGCACTGCTGCGGTTCAAGCATGCCTATCGGGCAGCGGGTGCCACGCTGGGCGAGCATGAATTACCAGACCATCTAGCGGTGGTGCTGGAGTTCGCCGCGACCGTCGATCCGGTAGTCGGTCGGCGGCTGCTGGTCGAATACCGCCCGGTCGTGGAGCTGCTCAGGTTGTCCTTGCAGGAGTGCGGGTCGCCCTATGCGGCCGTGCTCGACGCGGTGTGCGCCACCCTGCCGGAGCTTAACGTCGCTGATCGGCGTCGGGTCGCCGAGCTGGCGGCGCAGGGTCCACCGGGGGAAGAGGTCGGCCTGGAGGCGTTCGCGATGGACCCGGCACTGCAGGAGCAGATGGGCGGACGCCGGTGACCACCCTGCTGTGGCTGACCGCGCCGTACGTGGCATTCACCTCGTTCGTGGTCGGCCACATCTGGCGCTACCGGCATGATCAGTTCGGGTGGACCACCCGGTCCTCCCAGCTCTACGAGAGCAGGCTGCTGCGGCTTGGCAGTCCGTTGTTCCACTTCGGGCTATTGGCGGTGCTGTTCGGTCATGTGCTCGGCATCGGTGTACCAGCCGGCTGGACCGAGGCAATTGGTGTGTCCGAGCATTCCTACCACCTGATGTCGGTGTCCATCGGCACGGTGGCCGGCCTGGCCACGGTCGCCGGACTGGCGATCCTGCTCTACCGGCGGATCACCGTGGCAGCGGTGCGCAAGGCCACCACCGGCATTGACAAGGTCATGTACCTGTTGCTGACCGGAGCGATCGTCACCGGGATGCAGAACACCGTGGGCAGCAACCTGCTCGGCGGCGGCTACGGCTACCGGGCCACGGTGTCGCCCTGGTTCCGCAGCTTGTTCACCTTCGATCCGCAACCGGAGCTGATGGTCGGCGTCCCGCTCAGCTTCCAGGTTCACAACCTCGTCGTGCTCGCCCTGCTGGCCGTCTGGCCCTACACCCGCCTGGTGCATGTGTTCAGCGCACCGCTGGGCTACCTGGTCCGGCCCTACGTCGTCTACCGCAGTCGCGATGCCCACCCAGGCGCGCGCCGCTACGCCCGAGCTTGGGAGCAACCCGCACCGACACCATCCCGCCCCCGCCGCTAGCGTCCGCGTTGCGCAACAGTGTCGGCACGTCGTGGCTGGCGGCGAGCGTCCCGAAGACTGTCGTGACCGTACGGCAGACTGCGCCGGGTGACCGTCCACCTCACCTCCGACACCGCGCAAGTGCGGAAGGCGCGTGGCGCCTTCTTCACTCCGCATGAGCTGTGCCGGTACGTCGCGAGCTGGGCGATCCGCTCGGCTTCGGATGAGGTGCTGGAGCCTTCGTGTGGAGAGGCCGCGTTCCTGCTCGCCGCTGGGGAGCGGCTCGACACGCTCGCCGCGTTGGCGGGCGAGCTGCCAGGTGGCCGCAACGGGATCGGGCTACGGGGTATCGAGTTACACCCTGACAGTGCCCGGCAGGCGGAGGCGCTCGTCCGGGCTGCTGGCCACAAGGCGCGCGTGATCGCTGGAGACTTCTTCCTCATCCCACCGGTCGGCCGCTACGACGCGGTGATCGGCAACCCCCCTTATGTCCGTTATCAGAACTTCGCCGGAGAGGCACGGGCTCGCAGCCGCGAGGCAGCGCTTCGGGCCGGCGTGGCACTGACCCGGCTGGCTTCCTCATGGGCTGCGTTCACGGTGCACAGCGCGCTGTTCCTGAAGCCGGGTGGCCGGCTCGGACTGGTACTTCCGGCGGAGCTGCTGTCGGTGAACTACGCCGCTGAGGTCCGTAGATTTCTCATGCAACGGTTTGCGCGGGTGCGCTTGGTGCTGTTCACCGAACGGGTCTTTCCGGGAGTGCAGGAGGAAGTCGTTCTGCTGCTCGCCGACGGTTATGGGCGAGGGCCGGCCGACCATTGTGAACTTCAGCAGCTCCCTACCGCGGCAGATCTGGCGGGTGCAGCTCCGCTGATCCGGACGTGGAAACCGGACCCGGTCGAGGGCAAATGGACATCGTCGCTGCTTTCCACCGCTGCGCTGGAAGCGCATCTGGCTCTGCAACGAAGCGGGCAATTCACCACGCTGCAATCCTGGGGTGAGACCACGCTGGGCATGGTCACAGGCAACAACAAGTACTTTGCCCTACCCGCAGACCGCGCCGCCGAACTGGGCCTGTGCCGCGATGAGCTGCTGCCGGTGTCTCCCCCTGGGTCGCGCCACCTGCGCGGCCTGGCCTTCACTGCTGCCGCCCACCAACAGCTGGCCCAGACCGGGTCGTCGACCTTGCTGTTCCGGCCAGCAGATCAACCGTCACAAGCAGCCAGGCGCTACATCCGAGCCGGCGAGCAACTCGGGGTGCACACCGCCTACAAGTGCCGGGTTCGCTCGCCGTGGTGGCGAGTACCACTCGTATCACCAGCTGATGTGTTGGTGACCTACATGAACGCGGACAGCCCTCGACTGTGTGCCAACCATGCTCGAACCCATCACCTCAACTCCGTGCATGGGTTATACCTCCAGCCCGAGCTACGAAAACTGGGTATCGACCTACTGCCATTAGGCACGTTGACCTCGATGACGTTGCTGGGTGCCGAGACGGTTGGCCGCGCCTACGGTGGCGGCATGCTGAAGCTGGAGCCCAAGGAGGCTGACCGGCTGCCGGTTCCTGAGCCGGGTGTGCTGCAGCAGGCCCAGACGGTGTTGACCGCGATACGCCCGCGGGTTACGGCTCTGCTGGGCAGACCCGGAGGGCTGGCTGAGGCAGTCAAGCTCCTCGACGACGTCCTTCTCGTCGGTGAACTCGGTATCGCTGCCTCAGAGGTGAAATCACTGCAGGACGCTCACGCCGAGCTGGCCACCCGCCGCGCGGCTCGAGGAGGCGCTGGCCGTGGCCTCCCCGCAGCTGATAGCAGCACACAGCCGGTGGGAGTGCCCTACTGATGCCGGGACAGGATGAACCCTCAGACCTGTACGCGTTGCTCGAGCCTCTCGTCGCGCAACGCCCGAAAATGAATCCGTGGGTACTCATTTCGCCAGGTGGCATGAAATACCTCCCGGACTACACGCTGCTGGAAGCAATGCTAGGTGTTCCCGTCGGGGAAGGCGCCGGCTCGCAGTCCGGTCGCCTGGCAAAGGCGGCCGATGCCTGGGTGTCCCAGGAGCTTCGGCGCACCGGCTTTGGCGCAGACGAAGTCTGGCCGCGGCTCACAGCACCGAGGATCTTGCCGCGAGAGGTCGACCTGTTCGTCAAGTCATTGCCTGCAACAATCCGAAGCACCGCGCAGGCCAGTCTCGCACGCAATCGGGCAGCCGCCCCATCGGACGCCCGCATTCTTGGGCGAGCGTACGTAAAACAGGTCGATGTCTTGATTGCGCAGTGGTCGCGTGGGGCGGAATTGCTTGTGTCGACGAAGACGATGGTGGGATCATTCCGCAAGAACCTCGCTAACCGATTTGAGGAGGCCTACGGGGACGCCAAAAACCTCAGAGGGCGTTATCCGCTCGCGGCAATGGGCTTCCTGTTCATCCTGCGTTCGACCGCGCTGCAGGAACCCGGCACAGTGGAGCGTGCGATAGACATGCTGCGAAAGCTCAAAGCGGAAGCTGACGTCTACGATGGAACCTGTCTGCTCGTTGCGGAGTGGAGCGACGTCGATCCCGGGGCCGGCGTCCGCCTACGTCATGACGCCGTGCCAGATGATGTGAACGCGGCGAGATTCCTGGCGACACTCGTCGATGCCGTACTGGAACGAACTCCAGTCGAGATGCACGTGGAAGTGCGGCAGCGACGAGAGCACCGGAACCTGCCGCTCGACGAAAGAGACACGCCGTAGATACGTCGAGTGCAACGAGGGTCGATGAATGACCGGGTCGCCATCCGACGGCTGGGGCCAATGGCGTCAGCAGCTCAACCCCACTGACTACGACGAGCGCTGGCGGCACATGGAGGCCGCAGGCGCCAACCCTCATGGCGAAGCGGATTTCGTGTTCGCCTACGGTCCTCGGTCTGTGCTGGATGCAGGGTGCGGCACTGGCCGGGTTGCCATCGAGCTGGCTCGCCGCGGGCTCGACGTCGTCGGTACCGACCTTGATCAGGACATGATCGCTTTGGCGCGTGCCAAGGCACCCGGATTGACCTGGGTGCACGCTGATCTCAGCGAGCTAGATCTGAAGAATCAATTCGATGCTGTCGTGCTTGCCGGCAACGTCATTCCGTACGTAGCTGTCAACCGGCGCCAGGCCGCGGTCGTGTCGTGTGCGCGACACCTGGCGCCGAGGGGGCGGCTCATCGCCGGGTTCCAGCTGCAAGAGAGCTGGCCGTCCGTGGCGGACTACGACACGTGGTGTGAGAACGCCGGCCTCGCCCTCGAGGCCCGGTACGCCACATGGGATCGGCACCCATTCACCGATACTGATTCCTACGCCGTGTCAGTGCACCGTTGTGGTGTTTCAGGCTGAAAGCAGTCGCAGTAGCGCTCTTGGTCCGTCCGGGATTCGCGCCAGGAAAGCTGACCGGGCTACGCCCTGATCTCGGGTAGGTCGGTTCGCCACTCGGGCGGGCAGATGAAGTTGAGTCCGTCCTTCACCGCTTCGTAGATCACCGCGTTGCGCGGTTCGGTGGCATACGGTCCTCCGTCGATCAGCGGTAGGCAGGCGCCATGATCGAGTGGGTGCCACATGCCGTTGGCTTCTTCGGCGTGTGCCTGCCTGCTAGCGATGGAGGTGTAGAGGATCCGGCCGGGTGTGTCGTCGCCGCGGTTGAGGCGCTGCAGGATCGGGCTTGATAGACACTGGTCAGGACGAGGAAACAGCCTTTGGGATTGCCGTGCTGCGGCGTGCCGAACGCGGTGTAGCTGGCCACATATGGTTGGCCGCCCAACATTTTGCTGCCGGACTGCGTCAAGGTGGCGGCCGAGGAGCCCGCTAACGCGTCCTGAAGCCCGGCCGGGGGGCGACAGGGGATGCGTAGGTCGCCGCAGTCATGCGCTGCACAGCGCCGCAGTTGTCCCCGCGAGTTGAGTCAGCCGGTCGATCACCCCTGGGTGCACGCCCAATGGAGCGGCGACTACGTCTGCCCCGGCCTCGGCGAGCCTGCAGTGAAACAGTCCCGGGGACAGCAGCCACGAGGCTATCGCCACCCTGGGTTCACCGGCCGCTCGCAGACCCGTGACCAGAGGTGATACCTCCGGCGCTCCGGTGGCGATAAACCCGACCCGAACCCGGCGGCCGACCTGCCTGGACAGCGATACCGCCGCGGCACGCACGTCGGCCACCGCACGCCGGTCGGACGAACCCGCGGCTGCCAACACCACCGCGTCGCCGCGGTGCCAGCCTCCCGCGCGCAACCGGTCTGCCATCGCGCCCACCAGTAGCCGGTGCGGCCCGAGCGGCGCAGTGACGGTCACGTCCCTGCGGCCGGTGACGGCCACCTCCCGTGGCACGTCAGTTCGTACGTGGTAACCGCAGCTCAGAAAGGCCGGAACGACGGTAACCGGTCCCGGCGCGCCGGTGATCACCTCGCGCACGCCGGGACCGGTCACGTCGACGAAGGAAAGCAGCACCGGTCTACCGGGCAACCGGGCGCGTAGCGCCGCTACCAGCTGCCGCGCCACAGCGATACCCGCGGCGTCCCGGGTGCCGTGCGCAGCCACGACGACGGTCACCGCAACGCCCTCATCGGCAATCCCCCGGCTCCAGGGCCAACCGGTAGCCTCGCTTGACTACGGTCTGCACCAGTCGTGGAGCGCCCAGAGCAGCTCGCAGCCGGGCCACCGCGGTCTCCACAGCGTGCTCGTCGTCACCGGCCGCAGGCATCACGGCGAGCAGGTCGGCGCGCGGTACCACTCGCCCGGGCCGGGCTGCCAGCAGCCGCAGTAGCGCCATCGGGGTCGGCGGCACGGCACACAGCACTCCGTCGACGACCGCCGCGTGCCCACGCAACTCCAGCAGGTGACCGGCTACCGGCCAGCGCGGCGCCCGAGCAGGCAGGGTCTCGGCCAGAGTACGCACCAGTGCACCGATCCGAGAGCGATCCGGTTGCACGGTGGGCACGTCCTGAGCGACCAACGGTCCTGCGGTGACCGGGCCGACGCAGGCGGCGAGCACTTCCCGGCGCAGGCGGCGCAACAGCAGATCCAGCACACCCAGCTTGTCGGCCCGGCTCAGCAGGCTGGCTGCGGCAGGAGCGCTGGTGAAACTGACCGCGTCGATAGTCCCGTCCAGAGTGGCCGCGAGCAGCCGATCCAGTGGGCCGAGGTCATCCGGTGCCACCCACCGGTAGACCGGTACCTCCACCACCTGGGCGCCCGCGCAACCCAGCGCATCGACGAAGTCCGGCAGCGGCTCGCCGTGCAGTTGCACTGCCACCCGTACCCCGTCCAACTCTCTGGCCAACAGATGCTCCAAGACCTCGGCCGAGGACTCCGACGGGGGCGACCAGGCGTCGGTCAGGCCGGCCGCCCGAACGGCACCGCGCGACTTGGGCCCTCGGGACAGCAAGGTGGCGCGACGCAGCGCGGCAATCAGCGCCTCGCCCAGTCCCCACCCATCGGCGGCCTCCACCCAACCGCGGAACCCAATGCCGGTGGTCACCACGACGACGTCAGGAGGGTGGTTGATCAGCTGCTCGGTGGCGATGTGCAGTTCGGTGTCATCAGCCAGCGGCACGATCCGAATCGCCGGGGCATGCAACACCTCGGCGCCCTTGCGCTCCAGCGAAGCGCCCAGCTCAGCGGCTCTCCGGGCAGCAGTGACACCGACGGTGAAGCCCGCCAGTGGCAGGAGCTCGGGTCGCGGTCTCGGTGATGGTGCGGTCATGTCGGCACTCTCGTGCGCTCTGGCAGTGACTGCTCAGTAGTGCAGAGAGGTTTCATGGGCCGTGCACCAGCGCCGGACACACCGTGCACCCGGGCGCGACACACCGTGCAGGAGGCGCGGACACGCGGAGACGGGGTCATGGTGGGCCGATCTCTACTATCCCGTCGACCACCCGCACGGGGTATGTCGGCACCGAGACGCTGGGATCGTCCAGGCATAGGCCGGTGGCCAATTCGAACACCTGCTTGTAGATCGGCGAGGCCACCGTCGCCCGCCCCCCACGATCTCCGACAATCCCCCGGGAGAGTACCGATGCGCTGCTGAATGGGTCCATGTTGGACAGGGCGAACAGCGCGCCGTCATGGGTGCGGAACACCGCCACCGCCGCCCCGTCGACCAGCGCCGCCACCCCTCGTTCCGGGACGACGTCGTCGTAGCGGCACACCACCGCCCACTGTGCCCGCACTTGCGTAGTCACCGCACCACTGCCAGCTTCGGGCCGGCGATCATGACCGGTTGGCCGGGTCGGCGATGGGCCGGCGTTGGCTGGCCACGCTCCTGGACGAACTCGATGCTCGGATCAGGTGTGCCTGGCGCGTTGACGAACGAGGTGAAGCGGGCCAGCTTGTCGGGATCTTCCAACACGCCGCGCCACTCGTCGGAGTAGCCCGCCACATGCGCCTCCATCGCCGCGTCAAGCTCGGTGCAGATCCCGAGCGAGTCGTGCACGATCACGTCCCGCAGATGGTCCAGCCCGCCTTCCATGTCCTCCAGCCACGGCGCGGTGCGCTGCAGCCGGTCGGCGGTGCGGACGTAGAACATCAGGAACCGGTCGATGGTGCGCACCAGCGTCTCGGTGTCCACGTCGGACACCAGTAGGTCGGCATGCCGTGGCCGGAAGCCGCCGTTGCCGCACACATAGAGGTTCCACCCCGTCTCGGTGGCGATCACCCCGAAGTCTTTGCTGCGGGCCTCAGCGCATTCCCGGGCGCAACCGGAGACCGCGGATTTGATCTTGTGTGGCGCGCGCAACCCGCGGTAGCGCAGCTCCAACGAGATGGCCATGCCCACCGAGTCCTGCACTCCATAGCGGCACCAGTCGGTGCCCACGCAGGACTTCACCGTGCGCAACGCCTTGCCGTAGGCGTGGCCAGACTCGAAACCGGCGTCCACCAACCGGCGCCAGATCGCCGGTAGCTGCTCCACCCGCGCCCCGAACATATCGATCCGCTGCCCACCGGTGATTTTGGTGTAGAGGCCGAAGTCGCGGGCCACCTCGCCAATCACGATCAGCTTCTCAGGGGTGATCTCGCCGCCGGCGATCCGGGGGATCACCGAGTAGGTGCCGTTTCGCTGCAGGTTGGCCAAAAAGTGGTCGTTGGTGTCCTGCAGGGTGGCCTGCTCGCCGTCCAAGATGTGACTCCCGGGAGACAGCACCCCGCTCAGCGAGGCAAGGATCGAGGCCACCGCGGGTTTGCACAGGTCGCATCCGCGGCCCTTGCCGTGCTTGCCGATCAGCTCGGAGAAGGTGCCGATCCTGGTGGCCGCGACGATCTCGAATAGATCTGCGCGGCTGTACGTGAAGTGCTCGCACAGCACCTTGGACTGCTCGACGCCGTTGGCGGCGAGCAGCTTCTTCAAAGTCGGCAAGCAGGACCCGCAGCCGGTGCCGGCCTTCGTGCACTCCTTCAGCGCCGCCACGGTGGCGCAGCCCTGCTCGGTCACCGCCGCGTCGATGGCCGCGACGGTCACGGCGTGGCAGGAACACACCTGAG
>DASQVB010000492.1:0-44262 GCA_035640975.1 Pseudonocardiaceae bacterium | reverse complement strand
GCCGGGCCGCGCCGTAGCATCCGCTCCACACATCTCGCAAGGAGAAGCACATGGCCCTGAGCGTTCTGCCCATCACCGGCAGGAAGTCGTACATCTCCGGCAACCGCGACGTGGTGATGCGCACGATCACCTTCGACTCGTCCTACCCCACGGGCGGCGAGGCCCTGACACCCGCCGACTTCGGCCTGAAGGTCCTGGATGAAGTCCGTCCGCACGGTTCGTTTCGCGCAGCGGCGAACACGTCCGCGATCGAGGTCTCCTACGACTACACCAACCAGAAGCTGATCGCCTTCTGGGGCAACGCGGGCACCGCATCGGTCCAGCCCGAGGTCACGAACACCACGGACCTGTCGACCTACTCGGGCCGCGTCACGGCCGTGGGCCAGTAATGACCAGCCTTTGGCTTCCGCGTGCGTACCGTCCGCCGAAGGTGTCGCGGGAGCACGCGGAAAACACCGTGGCACATCGGGTGCTGGTGCTCTCGATGATGTACGAGAACACCGTCACGCGCCACTGGGATCCCGAGCTCCAGAAGATCGATCCGCTGCTTCGGCTGCGGCGGGCCAAGGAGCACGCGGCGGCACCCGGGGTGACGCCGGACTTCTACCATCTGCTGCGTCTCAACCGGGAAGGCCCGATCTGGGTGCTGCCCCTGACGTGGCCGGACGGATCGTTCGCGGAGCCGACCTCGCAGATGCTGGAGGGCCTGCGGGCGTGCGACCTACAAAATGATCGCGTGGTGCGCGACCGCGTGGCCGCCGATGAGCTCGCCGCCAAGCGAGCTGAGCGGGCGAAGGAGAACAACCGCGAGGACCTGGCCGACGAGGGCGACGAGCGCTGGGCCGCCTACTCGCGTACGCAAGTGCTCACGTCGCCGGACGTGGCGTGGGCGCAGAACTCGGCGGGCCGTTCGAGACCCACGAGGGGCAAGGGCCGCTAGTGCCTGAGGCTGGGGCCACCCTGGACGTGCTGCGCCAGGAGCTCTATGACCGTGGCTTTGACCATCTCGCCCAGACCGCCGCGAGCCGGGACCGGGCGACACGCTGGCTCAACCAGGCCTACCTGGAGTTGTGCCTGGAGGAGCGCTGGCCGTTTCGTCTGACCACCACGAGCGGCGCGGCGCCCCTGACGATCGGTGACGTGGACGCGATCCTGACGGTGATCGATAGCGACAACAACGCCACGCGCCTGTACGAGATGACCGAGGCCGAGCTGACCGCCTTCGATCTGTCGGCCACGGGCTCCAATGCATTGTGGTTCTACCGCGATTCGCTGATCGTGCATGTGTGGCCGGCTTCCGGGGCCACGCTCAGCGTGCGCTACTGGAGCGTGCCCGTCGAGCTGGTGGCCGGGTCGGATGAGACGGTGGTGCCGGAGCGTTACGCAAACGTGATCGTGGACGGTGCCGTGATGCGGGCCGCGTCCGATCGCGACAATCCTGCGGCCGTGGACCTGGCCGAGCGCATGTATCAGCGCGGCCTGGCGTTGATGCGTCGCCAGCTTTTGGTAGCGCCGACGCACATCGAGCTTGTGCCAGGCGTCTCGGAGGACGACTGAGATGGCGTATCGCACGGCTGCGCAGACACGTTTCAGCGGTGGCCTAAATCTGCGCGACGGGTCCGATGTGGCTTCGCCCGACCAGGCGATTGATGTCATGAACGTGACGTTCCTTCCGGCGGGTGGGATGCGTCAGCGCGACGGCTTTACGCGCTTTACGTCGGATGCTCTGACCAACCAGCCCGACTCCCTGAGTCCGCATTACGAGTCGGACGGGACCCGCCAGCTGATTGTCGGCAACGGCAACCGGCTGGATGTGCTGAACACGTCCGGAGCGTCGATCGCGAACGTGGCGACCACGGCGGGACCGCATTACTTCGCGCGTTTCGCGGCCCCCGGTTCCGAGCACACCCTGATCGCCAACGGCACCGACGAGGTGCGCCGCTGGGATGGCGCGGCGTTCTCGGCACCCTCGTACACGGGCACCGCGCCGACCGGAAGGTTTCTGGGCGTGACCGCCCAGGACAATCGGCTGATCGTGGCGCGCACGGCGGCAAACCCCGACCGCGTGGTATTCAGCGATCCGGGCCTGCCCACCACGTTCGGGGCCAACAACTACGTGGACCTCCACCCCGGCAACGGCGACCCGATCACTGCCGAGGTCGACTGGAACGACTACAGCTTCGTCTTCAAGCGCAACGAGTTCTCCTACTATTACGGCACGTCCACGGACGCGGATGGGGAGCCGGTCTTCAACTTCCGTCACGTGGAGGGCGTCGGCTGCGTGGGGGCCGCGTGCGCCGCACCGGAAGGCGTGTACTTCCTGGCCGACTCGGGCGTGTATCGCACCACGGGCGGGCGCCCGGACCTGGTGTCCAGCATGATCGATCCGCTGTTTCTGGGCGGTTCGAGCCTGTTCTTCACCGGGGGCGAGCTTGAGCCGTCGGTCCTGTCGTCGGCCCGGTTGTGGTGGTCGCAGTCGCGGCTGTACCTGGCGTATGCCACGAACGCGACGAATGACCGGCTGGCGGTGTTCTCGCCTCGCGACGGCTGGTGGACGCTGTATGACATCCCCGTGGCCGCGATGACCTCGTTTCGGCCGGGGTCGCGCGAAGAGCTGGTTTTCGCGTTCGCGTCCGGCGGCAAGCATGTGGGCCGCTACGCCGAAGGGTCGGGGGCCACGGTCGATGACGCGTTCACGACCGACAACCAGCTTTTGAACGCAGACTTCGCGGCGCTCACCGCGTGGCAGCAAAACCATGTCACGGGTTCGGCGAGCGTGGTGTCCGGCAGGGGCCGCGAGGTCGCGCCGGGAACCAACAACGACGAGGGCCTGTTTCAGGAGGTGGCGATCGGCGCCGACCTGATCGGCACCACGGCCTCGTTCTCGGTCAAGGTCACGTCCGTGGCGGCACCACGCGCGATGCGCCTGGTCATCAGTTGCTGGGATGCCTCGGACGCGATTATCGAGAAGGTCGATAGCCCGACGTTCATCCCCACGGGTGTGGAGACCCTGATCACGGCCACGCCAATGGTTGTGCCGCTGCTCACAGACCATGTGTTTTTCGTGGTGGCGACGAACGCCGCGGGCGCCGCCACCACGTTTGACCTGGACGATGCCACGGCCACGTTCACGTCGGCTGGCGCGGCGATCTCGTCGCATTGGCGCCAGGGTTGGGTCAGCTACGGCTCGGAGGATGAAAAGCGCATTCGCCAGACGAAGCTGTGGGGCTCGGGCTCAGCACAGTTCGGCCTGTCGCGCAACTTCGAGATCAACCCGGTGCGCTGGGAGGCGATCACGTTGTCATCATCCGGGGACACATGGGGCGACGGCACCGCCACGGATGCGTGGGGCGACGGCACGAGCTCCGATCAGTGGGGTCCGACGGGGACGACGCGTGGCTGGGTGATGTCGATGTCTTGCCCCGGCCATGTTCTGGGCGTCATGGTTCGCAACTCGCAACGCGACCTGTCGTGGGCGATCCATAGACTGGAGCACGGATTCGCAGAGTTCTCACGAGGCCCCGAAGTAGTTGGTAGCGGAAGGACGGACCCATGACCGATGTTGTCCTCTCGCATACGCTCACGGCGGGGACGCCGGAGAACGTCGCCCATGTCCAGCAGAACTTCGAGGATCTGCGCGACGGCATCAACGGCGGCCTTGACGGCGACAACCTGACGATGGCGGCTGGCCAGGCGCTCGGACTGAATGCCACGGGGACGGTCCGTCGCGGCGCGTCCGTTGTCGCCACGGAGGAGTCCACGTCGAGCACGAGCTACACGCTGCTGGCCACGCCCGATCGGGTCAGCAACGTGGTGCTGCCCACCAACGGGCGGCTGTACATCGGCTATCAGGCGATGTGGAAGGAGTCCGTCGTGCTCGCGGGCAAAGCGGCGATCTTCATCGGTCCCACCCAGTTGAAGGTCGCCAGCTCGTCGGCCGCCGCACCCGCGGTGCAGGAGGCCGAGAACGGCGGCGGCGGCTCGGCGAACATCTACAAGCCCCTGGCGTCGGGTGGTCCGGGATTGTCGAGCAGCGGCGACACTGCCACCGTCTACACGGGCGACGTGACGACCGGCCAGATCCTGGGCCATGGCGGCACCAACCCCGTGTACGGCGAGTGCATTGTCTTCGCTGCGGCCGGCACGTACACGATCAGTGTGCAGTTCAAGACCTCCTCCGGCACCGTGACCGTGAAGGAACGCCACCTGTGGGTTGTCGCGAAGGGACCGACGTGAGCGCCGGTCCCTCCCTCCAGCCGGTGGAGGATCCGCGCAGCCAAGCGAACTTCGATGAGATCAAGATGGCCTGGCCGCATCCGGTGGCCGATTCGGGTCCGGGGGTCACGGCCGGCGCGGGCCTTGACCTGACGGGCGACAACCTGTCGGTGAACGTCGACAACTCCTCGATCGAGATCGCCAGCGACACGCTGCGGGTCAAGGCGCTCGGGGTCACGAACGCACATCTGGCCGGGTCGATCGACAACGCGAAGCTGACCACCAACCCTCTGGCGCGGGCGAACCACACGGGCACGCAGACAGCAGCCACGGTCGCGGACTTCGACACGCAGGTGCGCACGTCGCGACTGGATCAGATGGCGTCAGCGACCGCGGTCCTGGTGGGCGTCACCCCGACCGACGCGACGCATCTGGCCACGAAGGGCTACGTCGACACGGCCGTGAGCGGCACGGGGCCGGGAACCATGCCGACGTCCGCGGTGACCACCCTGCCGGGCTCACCGTCGACCGGGGACTACATCTGGTTTCGCACGGCGGCAATGGCGGCCCTGACGGTCCCGGTGTCATGGCTTCTGATGTTCGACGGATCGAAGTGGATTCCGTTCGGGGCGATGCCCATCCTGATCGAGGTGGCGGCGTCCACGTCCACGGCCTCCACGTCGTACACGCTCACGAGCGGCCCTGACATCGCGGTTCCCGTGGCCGGCATCTACGAGGTGGCGATCGGCGCCCGGATGCACAACTCGTCGGTGGGCACCCAGGCCCTGATGAGCTACGCCATCGGCGGCACGGGAGCAGTGGACGCCGACAACCTAGATTCCTACAACGGCTCGGCGCACACCGTGTCGGGCAACCTGTCGCGCTCGATGACGAAGACCCTCACCGCCGTGACGCTCGCCTCGCGGTACCGGGCGGGCATCGGCGGCACCGCGTTCTTCGAAAAGCGCTGGATGAAGCTCACCCCGTTGAGGCTGGGATGACGGACACGATCACCCGCACCCCTGTCGGCGAAGTGGTCCGCACGATCACCCAGGACGAGGACGACCGCACGCACTGGGTGGAGACCGACGATCTCGGATACTTCAACTCGGGCGTGGACTGGAAGCCGGGCAGCATCGGCGCCAACCGGCCGCTACTGGAGGACAAGCTTGAGCAGGCGATCAACTTCGCGCAGACACAAGTCAACGGTCCGGCGTGGTCAGCGATGACTGCCGCCCAGCGCGACACTGCCCACCGGGCGCAGTGGCGCATCATGTTGAACCTGTTGCGTTACGTGCGTGGCGCCAACTCGGCCGGGGACGGCGCTTGATGGCCGTCTTCAAGTCCGGCCGAGGGTATGCCGCGAAGCCTGTCCGTCCCGCGTTCGGGGTCCCGTGGAGCGAGCGCGGGACTGGCACGGGATCTTTCAGTCGTGGTCCGGTCGCGGGTGCGTCCCAGGCACAGGCCCCGCGGCCGGGCCTCCCGATCGATCCCTTCCACGAGGCGGCGGCGGGGATCGCGAACCGCAACCTGTCATCCACTCTGGCTCAGGTCCAGTACCAGCGTGGCCAGCTCGGTCAGACGTACGGGCTGGGGGTCGATCCGTCGGGCAACGTCTTCGACGACGTGACCAACCCGTATTCGCGGGCGGCGACGCTTCAGAAGATGCATGATCGAGCGGTTCGCGGCACGCAGACGACGATGGCGGCGCGCGGCCAGTTGTACGCGGGCTCGTTGCAGAACGCTCAGAACGCGAACGCCGAGCAGAACCTTCGCGGTCGTGACGCCATGATCCGCGAGTTCATGGCCGCCCAGGCGCAGCTCAAGCAGCAGGAGCTTGCGGCCGGCAACGCGCACGCCGACGCGATGACTGCCGCGAACGCCGAGCGCGTGATGCGCGCGCTCGCCCAGCGGCCCGATCCGGCGAGCGTCCCGGCCGTCCCGGCCCCGCGTCCCGTGACACCGCCGGCACCGGTCAAGAAGCGTAAGCCGGTGAAGGGCAGGAGGCCCTGATGGCCACGTTCGATTCCACTGGCGGTCGCAAGCTGAAGCCGACCCCCCGGCAGACGGTCGCCAGGCGCCCCGCGGTCAAGGTGAAAGCCAAGCCGAAGCGCGCCCCGACCACGAAGCCCCCGGTTGTCGATCCGCTGGACGCTCAGGTGCTGGTCGCGACCGCGATGCAGTACGGCGGCGCCGATCAGGCGCTGGCTGGGCAGCGCCGCGTGCACCAGCATATGATGGCCAACACCTCGCCGATGTTCGCTGAGTACCAGGCGGCCCTGGCACGTGCGACCGCCGCGACCGGTGCCGCGTATGGGGGCGCCGCCCAGATCCAGCAGAACGCCACCAGCTCGACATCCGCCCTCGATGCCCAGCAGCGTGCCGCTCTCGGTGGTCAGATGGCGACTGATGCCGCCGCCCGCGGAGCCACGGTTGACCCGCGCATCGCGGCCGAGGGCCAGCAGGCCTCAATGGCTCGGCGTGCCACGGCGGACGCCGCCACCGGTTTGACTGCGCAACTGGGTGCCGGTCAGGTTGGTTACCGGGCGGGTCAGCAGGTAGTGGGCGCCGGCCAGAAGCTCAACGCACTCCAGGCTGAGGCGCAGCGCGGTCGTGACATCGAGCGCCAGCAGCTCGATTTGGGGCGCGAGGCGGGTGCGTACGCGGTGGCGGCCAAGCAGAAGCTGCTGGACACCGCGCACACCCAGCGCCTGGAGGAGGCCGCTTTCGGCTTGGACGTCAAGAAGGCCGAGCAGGACGCGGCGCTGGGCGCGGCGCGCATCCGGGAGACGCGTCGCGCACGAGTGACATCGAACCGCAACACCGACCAGTCGCGTGGCATCGCCGCTCAGCGTGCCGCCGAGCAGGCGCGTGCCAACCGTGTCCGCGAGCAGCAGGCCGAAGTACGGTTGCGAGCCACGGGAGGTGCGAAGCGCGACAAGGTGAAGCAGCGCGAGGTCGCGAAGATCCGCAACAACATCAACACAGCGGCGGCCGACGCTCGCACGTTGCGCAACGCTCCCGTCCCAATCGAGGACCCGAAGACCGGTAAGCCGACGGGGAAGACGCGTAAGGCCACCGAATCGGAGATCCGGGCGAACATCCGCAAACGCTACAAGGACGCTGATATCGCGAACGCCGCGATGGATCTTGCCATTCTCGGCCATGTCTCCCCCACCAACCAGCGCCGTTTGAAGGCGCGTGGTATCAGGCTTCCGTCGTCGTGGATACCGAAGCGCAAGCCCAAGGCTCTCGGTGAGCTCGTCGGCGGCAAGGACCGCGTCTCCAGCCGACCGCCTATTCCGGGGTTGAAGTAGCCCATGGCGTCGCGGATCAGCGGCGGTGGCGGGACGCTGAAGGACCTCAAGCCGATCAAGGGCGCGAAGGTCTCCGGCGACCTTCGCCGCATTGCCACGTCCAAGAGCACTCCGAAGGTGAGGGCTCGCCCGCCGCAGGGGCGAAAGAAGCCCAAGAGCCTCGTCGTGAAGGCCAAGCCAAGGCCGGCGCGCACGATCAGCGAGCAGGCATCGCGCAACCGCCTCGCCGCTCAGGTGGAGGCCAAGCGCAGGACCCTGGCCCCCAGGTCAGCGGAGACCGGGGACATCTTGAAGGGCACCGTCGTCGTCAAGCGCAAGCGCGGCGCGGATGGCCTGAAGCGTGAGCTTGAGGGCCGTGGCCAAGCGGTGAAGCTGTCCGGCAAGCTGGCCAAGGAGGTCACGAAGAACCCCCAGTTCAAGGTGGTCAAGAAGGTGGCCGGCATCATCCCCGGTCTGGGTGGTCTGGAGGAGCGTTTCGCCAAGGACATCATCAACCTGCCCGCTCAGGCGATCCCGTCGCTGTACGTGCCGATCGCCGGGGCGGTGGAGGCCGCACGCGGCAGGCCCGAACGGTTGAGGCAGCTTGGCAAGGACATCAAGCGCTCCGATCCGTTGTACGCCGCGGGCGAAGCCGTGGTGAAGGGCGTGACGGGCGACACGAAGGGCGCCAAGAAGGCGGCGGGCCGCGCGGTCAAGCTGGCCAAGGAGCACCCGGGATTCACGGCAGTGGAGGTCGCGGGCGCGAAGGGCACGGTCGGTCGTGGGGTCACGCGGGCTCAGCGAGTGGCGGGCAAGCGGCCGACAACGCGTCCTCCCGCGACCGTGCCGGGAACCGATATCGAGCAGCCGCGCGCCTATTCCAAGGATGCGTTCACGCGCGCCGGTCAGAAGATGACCGAGCGCAACCGCACCCAGAGGGCCGCGCGTGCCCGGGCGGAAGCGAACGCGCTGGAGAAGCGCGATCCGGGCAGGCACGCCGATCGCATCGACGAGTTGCGTTCCCAGGCTGACCGGGTGGACCCGACGCGCCTGTCCGAGCGCGAGATACGCAAGCGGGCGTCCGAGCGCGTGGCGGTCAACGAGCTGGTGCGCCGCGAGAACCGCGTGAAGGTGGGCCAGGAGGTCCGGGAGGCGATCTCCCCGCGCGCTTCGGTCAGGCAGGCCCCGGGGGTGCTGGCCGAAGCGGCGGCGGAGGTGGCCAGGCCCGTCGGCCGGGAGTCCAAGGCCCTGGCGAAGCTGCAGCTCGCCGAGCCGGTGGCACCGACCCAGCCACCGGAGCGTGGCCGGCGTCAGAAGGCGACTGCTGCCACGACCCTGGCGGTGCAGAACATCACGGACGCCACGCCCGGCGACATGGCGCGGTACAAGGGCGAGATCGCCGCGCAGTACGAGGGCTTGAGTGCCGCGGGCCGTAAGGTGAACCGTCGACTTCAGGGTGAGATCCAGAAGGCGATCGACGCTCGGCCCGACCCGGCCGCACTGCGTTCCGCCGCTGAGGCGTACAAGGCGATCATCGAGCCGCGTCAGCGCGCCCTCGTGGAGCGTGGTCTTCTACCGGCCGCGTCGGCAGACAAGGCGAAGCTCGTGCCGTACGCGGTGCGCAAGATGGGTGCGAAGGTCACCGACGAGGGACCTGTGGACGCGAGGACCGGCAAGCCGCTGCGCTCGAAGGGCATCCGCGCGCACATGAAGGCACACGGGGTACCTGAGCCGGCGTATGTCACGCAGTCGCCGAGTCCCGGCAACGCGTTCTTCGTGCCGTCGGACAAGTCGCCGTCGATTCCGGGGTCGACGCGCACCGGCTCGGCCACGGTGAAAGGCACGTTTGATGCCGGTCCTGACGTTCTGGTTGAGGGTGCGGCTCGTGCTCAGGGCTTGATCGATGCGGCCGAAGGCTTCACGCGTTCGGTCGGGGAGTTCGCGCACAAGCCATCGATGGGCAAGCTGAAAACCAAGCGCGACGCGGACGCCAAGGCCCGCGAGCTCAGCGCCCAGACGGGCGTTGAGTACCGCCCGGTGCGCCTCCAGCCCTTTGCCGGTAGGCAGGAGCAGTTGCAAAAGCTGCTGGATAGCGCGGGCGGTGAGGGCCTCGATCAGCAGCTCGGCCATCTTCAGCCGGTGCGCGAAGCCCTAGAGGGCGCTTTCAAGGGCGAGGACGGACCCGGCCCATGGGCATTGATCCCGCGTGCGGCGGCTGACGAGTTCGCAGCGCACATGGCCAAGATGGGCACGGGGCCAGTGGCCAAGTCCGGCCAGTTGATCGGCCAGGCGTTCCGGCGCACGGTGCTGTCCACGTCACCGTCATGGATGGCGGGCAACCTGATCGAGGCGAACCTTCGCACCGCCCTCGCCGGCGCCGGGCCAAGCTCATACCGGCTGGGCAAAAGGGTCCTGAGGGAAGTGGATGCGCTGAGTCCCCGCCTGGGTCAGGAGCTTCGGGCGCGCGCTGTCGGCGGTGGCCACTTCAGGTCAGCGGATACGTTGCATGTCCGCCGCGGCGCCGAGCAGTTTCAGGGCACAAGCCTTGAGCCCCTCGCACGTGGCCTGTCGAAGTTCTGGCAGACGCCCGGCCCCAAGCACGCCGCGCTGGTGTGGAATCGTTGGACCGATCTGGTGTTTCGCCAGCTCAACGGCCGCATGGAGTCCGGCTACCAGACCGCGATGCTGGGCAGGGCGCTGCGCGAGTCGCCGCTGATGGACAATGATCTGCCCCGGCTGTCTCAGAGGGCGGTGGAGCAGGCGGCCCGGGGCTTGACGAACACCAACGAGCAGGCCGCCCTGGCGCGCAGCGTGGAGCGCATGTACGGCAAGTACGCGGGTTTCAACGCAGGCACGCGCTGGGCTATCACGATGTACACGCCCTTCATCCCGTGGACCTTGAACGCCATCAAGTTCGTCTTCGATGTGCTGCCCCGCGACCATCCCACGGTGACGGGCCTGATCGCCGCCAGCGAGCAGTGGACCGACGAGTGGCGCAAGGAACGCGGCCTGGACCTGTTCATCGAGGAGGCCGTACCGGGGTTCCTTCAGGGCTCGATTCCCTTGGGCGAAGGGCGCCACCAGCGCGCACCACATCGCTACACCCCGTTCGGCGCGTTCGGCGACCCACTCGACACGGCCGCGAAGGCAGTGCTGCCGCAGTACTCCGGCATCCTGGCCGCGTTCAAAGGCGAGGACTGGAAGGGCGCGCAGCTGCGCAACAAGGATGGGACGGACATGGACACGCTCGGCAAGGCGGGGGCCGCCGCCAAGTCGTTCGCGGAAGCGACCGTGCCGCTGCTGTCGATTGTCAAACGTGTGGCGGAGAAGGGACCGCAGACCCTCAACCCGGTGAATCCCACGTCACCGCCGAAGCCGAAGGCTCGTGCTCGCACATCGCGCAACAGCGTGGACGCCGCGCTGGACGCGGCGCTGTCGGGTGGTTCGAGCGTGGACCGCGCACTCGACGAAGCACTGGGCGGCCTGCCGTGAGCTGGGGGGACCTGGCCGCCTGGGGCGTGGCGTTGCTAGGCGCCGTGTTCGTCGCGCTGTTTTTGGCGGGGCTGTTGTTGATCGTGCTGGAGATGATCTGAGTGGCCCTTACCGCCGAGCAGCGCAAGGTGCTGTCCGCGATCAAGCGCGGGGCGAGGCGCAACAACGCTTCCCCGAAGGAGGTCAAGGCCGCGATCCAGACGGGCATCGTGGAGTCGGGTTTGCGCAATCTGTCGGGTGGCGATCGGGATTCGGCGGGCTGGCGCCAGGAACGTGCCTCGCTGTACAGGGACCCGACGAACCTGGATGCCAGCGTGGATCGCTTCTTTCAGGAGACGGGCGCCGTGAAGGGCAAGTACGGCTCGGCCGGGCAGCTCGCCGCGGCGGTCCAGCGCCCGGCGGCGCAGTACCGGGGCCGCTATGCACAGGTGTCAGAGCAGGCCGACAAGCTCATGGGCCGCATGGGTGGACCCACGATCCCGGGCGTGTCGCCCGCTCCCGCTCAGACGGCGCAGATGTCGGGACCATCCGTGCTCGATCAGCGCCGACAGCTTCTCGGTCAATACCTGGCGGTGCGCGGCCAGCCCGGCGCGCTGGCGGGTCTCGGCTCGGGCCTGGCGAACGTGAAGGCCCCCCAGCGCGTGGCTCCCGAGCAGAAGGTGGCAGTCGGCGAGCAGCTCGGCAACGCCGCGATCAGCGAGTTCATGCAGCGCGCGCAGACGATCGACCGCAAGCGCCTGCCCTACCTGTGGGGCGGCGGCCATGGCGGCAAGGTCGACCCGAAGTCGACAGGCCCCCTGGACTGTTCGGGGGCCGTGTCGGCGGTGCTGGGAATCAATCCGCGCGTGTCGGGCCAGTTCATGAAGTGGGGCAAGCCGGGGGCTGGGGATGGCAAGGGTGTGGTCGTATATGCCGACCACAAGCATGTGCTCATGTCGATCGGTGGAAAGTTCTTCGGCACCAGCGAGAGCAACCCTGGCGGCGGTGCGGGCTGGATCCCCCGCTCCCAGGTCAGCAAGTCCTATCTCAAGCGGTACACCGTTCGCCATCTCTAGCGCCGACCGTTATCCCGCGTAGGCTTCGGGCACCATGCCCATCACGGACGACGGCACGAAACAAGAAGAGGATGATGAGGACATGGGCGATTGGGGGCCAGCGGTATGGCAGCAGATGAAAGACGACATCGAGTGGCTGAAGTCGCTGATAGTGCCCGCTGTCACGGCGAAGGGTGAGGATCGCGGACCCCCGTGGATCCTCATTATGACGGGCTGCTTGACTCCCATCATTGTGGCGCTCCTGACGACCCAGCCCTGGAACTGAGATGTTCGGCCTACCGTGGTGGTGGCTTCTAGGCGTCGTCGTCGTCGCCGGCGGGATGGTGCTCGCCCTGACCTGGCGCCATCTCCAGCGACCTGTTCGCTTCACGGGCGTGCACGTAGTGATCGGCGCGGTGGCACTCGGCCTACTGTTCGGGTCCGTCGTATACGTGAGCCACCTCAACCGGGAGGGGCTGGCCGAGCAGCGCGAAGAGCGACTGCGTGAGAACACCGCCCTGTTGGTCCGGTTGATAAAGCTTGAGTCCCCAAGCGCCGCTGACCTGGCCCGGCTATCGCGCGAGGCCCTGCGTGTATGCGCCCGCACCGCGGAGTGCCGCGAGCAGTTCACGGCCACGGTACGACGGGTGCTGACCGTGACCGAGGGACAGATTGTGCCTGCTCCTCCACGACGCAAGACCCGGCGCCAGTTGACCACTCCACGGCCGGCGATTGATGGGCGCCCGGGCGCCCCCGGACTACGGGGACCGCGCGGCCGGAGTGTGGTCGGTCCCCGGGGACCGCAGGGACTGCGGGGACCGCCTGGCAAGGCGGGCGACAGTGTGGACAGCGCCGTGGTCGATGGTTTGGACAATCGCTTGGCGGGGCTTGAGCAGAAGGTCGGCGGCCTGTTGACGGGTCTCTGCACGTCGAACCTGGCAACGCTGCTCAACCTACTGCGGATCTGCGGATGAAACCTACACCTAGACGAATGTCGTACTTGTCCTACTCCTGAAAAGGCGTAGAGTGGTTTTCCCTACACGGACCACCATCGGAAGGACCACCCGATGCTCACCCCCCGCGTTGCCGAGACCCATCGCCTATCGCCGCACGCCCCCCTGGCGGCGCTTTCGAAGGGTCTCACGAAGCCGGGGCTTGTGGTTGCTTCGCCGTCGGCCGTCTCCTCCCCCCGGCCGGCGGCGAAGTTGTGAGCTGCAAGGTGCGCCAGGACCAGTGCTGTGACGCGCCGGGGTGCAGGCGCCCCGCTCGCTACGGCGCCTTGTGCACCGCCTGCTTCTTCGCCGCCACGCCCGCCCGCCGCGCCGCCGAGCTCAGCGCCCATCCTTCTGAAATGGAGCAGTGGGACATCGTTCGGGCGGCCGAGCTGCTACTGGGCGAGTAGCAGTGCTGGAGGCCCGTCGCCACTTCTGGCGGCGGGCCTTTGTGGTTTGGACGGTGGCCGCCATCACTGGCGGGTACCTTGGGTCACGCGGCCCGTCAGCTCGCTAGTGGTCCTGCGGGCTGGCGGGCGCCTATCTTTCTGACTGCTCAAGGGCGTAGGCTCAGTCCACCCCGCCCTGAAAGGACCGCATGGCTGCTCCCTCCTCCTCCCTGAAGCCCACGCCGAAGATGCTCGCCGCGCTGGGCACCGGCACGATTGCCGCAGTGGCCACCTACATTGCCCACCAGCTCGGCGTCGACATCCCCAAGGAGACCGCGCTGTGGATCGAGGCCGGCGTCCTGCTCGCCTTCACGGGGGGCTTTGGCAAGCGCGATGTATCCAGCCCCGCCAAGAAGCCCGCGGTCAAGAAGCCCGCGGTCAAGCGCTAATGGCACACTCTCCTGAAAAGCACGTGCTCAGGCACGGTGACCGAAGCGAGGCCGCGCGGAAGCTTCAGGCGGCCACGAATCGCCGGCTGCGAAGCCGCGGCCTGGAGGCGCTCACCCTGGAGGAGGACGGCGTTGTTGGGCTCCGAACGCTTGCCGCCGTTCGCAAGGTCGCGTGGGCGCTCGGTGCGCGCAGCGAGACCTACGAGTCGATCACCCGAGACGGCGTGATCCCGGTCGGTGTGCAGCTGATGATCCTCAACCCGGGCCGCCGCACCGATCAGCAGAAGAGCCGCGGGAAGGCTCGCATGTCGCGGATGCGCAGCAAGCGCAAGCAGGCGCAGCGCCAGCACAAGTCTGCGCGTTCACGCGCCGTCCACGCGTTCCTTGCCAAGGTCGGCACGCGTGAGAACCCGGCCGGCTCAAACGGCGGCGGCATCATCAGCGTCATGGAAGCCTACTTCGGCTTCGGCCGCGTTCCGTGGTGCGGGATCTCCGCCGGCTACCACGCCGAGCGCTTCGGAGGCATGGACCTGGCGTCCGATGTCGCGAGCGTTGCCGCGATCGAACGACACGCCCGCGCCGGCCACAAGCCCTATGGCCGTTGGCAGAGCAACGTCCGCGGTGCGCTGCCCGGTTCGTTTGTCGTCATCGGCGGCTTCGGCGTGCACGTCGGAATGCTCGTGCAAGCGCTGCCCGATGGGTCCGCCCGAACCGTCGAAGGAAACACGTCCTTCGGCCCGCACGGCTCACAGAGCAACGGCGGATGCATCGCAGCTCGCACCCGCTCGCCGCGCGAGATTCACGGCGTGGCCAGCATGGACTACCCCGGCTGAGAGGACGACCCATGCCCAGCATCGAAGACCTCTGGACTCCCTCGGATGACCTGCTGAGCCGCGACGGGATCGCGCTTGAGCACGTTCGCGCCCCACACCCCCGATCAGACCTCATCGACGTTGTGTCACTGCCCGACGTCGAGGACGACGACGCCAACGAGGCGGCGGCGTGCCTCGTTCTCGCGAGCCTGGACGACGACGACACCGCCGCTGACGAGCCCGGTGAGTGCGACGACGACGAGCAGCTCGACGATCCCGACTGATGCCGACGCCCGTCACCAGCGGGCATTTCATCCTGGCGCTGGACATCTTCCTGGGCCGCCCGCGCGTGGAGCTGTGGCAACACGGCCGCCTGCTGCCACGCGACGAGGCACTTGAGATCATCATGGAGGCTTACGAGCGTTTGAGGGTGCAGAAGCCTGACGGCACGCTTGACCCTGGGTAGAGTTTCCTCTACAGTTCGGGGTATGGAAGCCGTGGAGCTAGAACGCCTCCTTGCGGTCAGCGGACGCTCCCAGGAGTGGCTCGGCCGACAGCTCGGAGTGAGGGCCAACACCGTGTGGCGCTGGGCACACGGCAAATCCGCGATCCCTGATTCGCGTGCGGACCGCATCCGCGGTCTGCTGTCCCCCAGGTGCCCGCAGTGCGGGCACGAGCTTCACGCGGAGATGTCATGACTCGCGGCCAGGTCACCCAGCAGGAGGCCATGGATCTGGCCCTGCGGGCCGATCACATGGCGGGCATGGCGGACGGCACTGTGCGCTTCTATTGCGATGCGCCGCCCCTGTGGTGGATTCCACGCAGCGACCTTCATCCGAACCCTCAGCCTTCGGGCTGGCGCGGCGGACTACCCGACCAGAGGACCCTATGACTGACGCGCCACCGCCCGAGCCGATCGTAGGACGCGACAAGACGATCACATATGGCAGATGGCAGACACCGGCGCGTCATCCGGTCACGCTCCGCTCGGCGGCCCCCGACCTACGCCGCCCGTTCACCACTCACGCCGTACAGTTCCGCATCCTTGAGGGCCGCGACGGCAAGCGGGCCAACTGCGCCGCCTACATCACCGCGCGAACCGCCATCGACCGCCTGAATCATGTCTGCCCTGCGCTGTGGTCAGACCACTTCGAGGAGGTTCCCGGCGGGCTGCGCTGTGACATCACGATCGACGGCATCACGCGCTCGGACGTGGGATGGTCATCGGGCACCAGTTCGGCGATGCCCTTCAAGGCGCTGTACTCGGATGCCTTCAAGCGCGCTGCCGTCAAGTTCGGCGTGGGGGTCAGCCTCTACGCATTGCCTGCCATGGTTCTCTACGTGGAGCGAGGCCACGTCCGGGTCTACGAGAAGCCCGGACCCAACGGGCAGAAGAAACAGAGCTACTACCTCACCGACAATGGGCAGGCTGAGCTGCGATCTCGTTACGAGCGGTGGCTGGAGACGCACGGCATCGAGCATTTCGGCGAACCGCTGGACCATGGCCATGTTGCGGGATCGGTGGACCCGGAGGAAGGCGACATCCCGGAGGAGACCGAGACCGAGGCGAAGCCGATGGTCCTGCCACTAGAGGTCCTGGCGGTCATCGAACGTGCGCAGAAGCTGGGCCACGCGCAGTTCTCCGATCCCGAGACCGTGCACATGCTCGTCGCCGGCCGTCCCGCGAACATCGTGCGCTCATGGGTACAGGTAGCTCACGCAGACCTCGATGGCATGGAGAAGACGCCGGATGCCTCCTGAGCACGGCGCCTTCATCGATGGCGTGGTCCGCCAGTCCACGCTGCGCGGCTACGACAAGTGTCCACTGCGAGCGGTTCACGAAGCGCGCGCCTTTGACAATTACTCTAACCCGTGGGCCGCGCTCGGTACGGCGTTTCACATGGTGGCCGAGGAATGTCTGCGCACACTGGCGCGACAGGGCGAGAAAGCGCTGCCCCCTCAGGAGGCCGTCGAGATTGGCCGAGAGGTTGTGGCCCGCGACGACTGCCCGCACCTGTCGGACTCCCAGCTACGCGAGCTGCACATCCTGATCATCATGTTCTCGTCCTTCGAGTGGACTCCTGCGCGCATCCTCGCCATCGAGAAGCGCCTGTACGCCGAGGTTCCGTGTCCCGATGGCATCACACGCCGGATCACCGGCAAGCCTGACGTGCTGTTGGCCGACCCGCCGAAGGGCATCATCTACCTGGACTTCAAGACGGGCTGGGCCATTCCCTCCACGCCGAAGGATGGCGACTTCTCGCGCGACAACGGCCGCCGCTATCTCAGTGACGGCGGGACCTTTCAGTTGGACACGGGCGGTCTGCTCATCATGTCCGAGTGGCCGGGCGTCGATCGCGTGACGCTGCGCGAGTACTATCCCCGGCTTAACGAGGTGCGCGAGGCTGTGCTTCATCGCGCCGAGCTTGAGCATGTCGAGCATCGTCTGGGCCTACTGGCGATGCGTTTCGAGCGCTCGATGAAGGGCCAGCTTGAACCCGAGCCACGGCCATGGCCCGGGTATTGCTCGCATTGCCCGATGGTTCGTGCTTGCCCGATTCCGGCTGAAGCGCGTGGGACGGGAGTGCTGTCCACCATCGAGGATGCCACCGCCGAAGCGACACGTTGGGTGGTGGTAAAGGCACTGGCCGAGCAGCAGCGCCGGAGCCTCAAGGCGTTTCACGAGAGCGCTGATGAGCCACGCTACATCCCCGCCCCTGGTGGCCTGCTGGGCTGGCACGAGAAGCCCGGGGGTGGCCGGGAGTTCAAGATCAAGGAGACCGCCACAACATGACCGCCACCATTGCTGCACTAAGAACCGCCGCTGGGGGCACCAGTGGCCGTAACGGCTTCGCCGAGGTGTCCGAGTTCCTGGACACTCTCGCCACGTACGTGATCTATCTGGCGATCCCTGCGGGGGCGTTGGCCATCATCGCGGCTGGCGGGATGCTGATCTCCGGCAACCCGGAGGGCACGTCGTGGCTGGCGAGGACCGCCGTGGGCGTCGGCGTGGTGCTGCTGGCCAAGGGGATCATGTCGTGACCATGGCCACGAAGCTCCACACCGAACTCATCGAGGAGGCCCGCAACGCCGTGACCTACGTGCTCGACGACCTTCTCCCCGCAGGACCTGACGCCAAGAAGCCCCCGCCCGACTGGCCGCATTGGCAGTTGGCGCACACGCTCATGGATGCGAAACTCAAGCTGTCAAGCGCGCTCGGGCGTCTCACCGAGCACTGAGAAAGGACCACATGGAATCGACCGCCACGCAGCAGCGCGACGCCGCACGCGCCATCGCCAACCACGTCCGCATCACGAACGCGCGGACCTGCAAGAACATCCGCCGGCTCAGCTACGCGAAAGGCACCACCAAGGTCGCCAGGCTGCTACACCACGGCGACCTCGATGGACCACTCGGGACGCTGCCGATCTGGCGCCTCGTGACCGCGATCAGATCAATGGGCGACATCCGCGCCGAGGAGCTTTTGTACCGTGCGGACATCCAGCGCCACCGTCGCCCGCTGCGCACGTTGACGCCACGCCAGCGTCGTCGCCTGGCGCTGGAGCTCGACGCGCTCCCCGTCGACCCGCGCACGCGATGACGGCGCCCGAGTCCCGCCGCACCTTCGACTTTTTGATGGTGCGGGGCCCCTCCCAGATCGTCCTGACCGACAGCACGGGCAGCCGCGGCTTTCAGGTCACGGATCCCGCGCGGGTCCCGGACGTGCTCGACGCCTGGGACTCGTACCTCGATCGCTTCGACGCGGCGAACGAGGACGCGGACGGCAACCTGGCCGCGGCATGAAACCACAGTGCTTCTTTCGGACGTTCCCTGACGCCGGTCCGTGCGACGGGAGCCTGATCCGCGCACACCTCGTCAAGCAGCAGGTTCTTGAGCGTGAGGGTCATGCTCGCCGTCGCCACGATTCGCGTTCGTGGGTGTGGTGCTGCGGCGGCCCGACCGGGATCGGTGGTCACCACGGCATGCTCGACAGCTCCAAGCGTCTGCGCATCCCGCCGAACATGCTGCCGCCGGGGTTCGTGGCACTCATGAAGGAGATCGGGATGGAGTGGTACGTGGACAAGCACTACGGGGCGGCGAGGTCGTGACCGACCACGTTGAGGTCGACGCCTTCGCGCTCGTGATCGACGGTCGCCCCAAGGGCCAGCCGCGTCCCCGCTTCGCCAACGGCCGCGCCTACGCCGGCAAGCCACAGAAGCTCGCGGAGGACGAAATCCGCCGCGTATGGCTGCAGGCAGGCGCACCTAGGATGGTGGACGGGCCGTTGGCCTTGCACATGGTGCTCCGGGTGGCGCGGCCCGCTGGCCACTTCAGGCGTGATGGATCGCTGTCCGCCGAAGGGTTGCGCACCCCCTGGCCCCTGAAGACCAAGCCCGACGTGGACAACGCGATCAAGCTGCTGTGCGACGCGTTGAACACCCGCGCCTGGCGGGATGATGTGCGGTTCTGCACCGCCTATGTCGCACGTCACTGGATCAACTCAGGCGAGTGGCCGCGCACTGAGATCGATGTCCGACTACTGCCCTAGAACTGTCGCGGGCCGCCCCGAAGGACGGCCCGCTGGAATGGTCAACCGCCACGTTGAACCACAAGGAGAGCGTACAGAATGCCCCGGACCGCCACGAAGAAGCGCTACGTCACCATGAGCCATCTCCCCACCATCTACAGCGTCTACACCGTCGTCAAGGACGACGCCACGATCCTCGAAACCCTGGATTTCAGCGAGGCGTGCCGCTGTCGCCGCGAGTGTGCCGGCGAGCTCGTCGCCGTGCCGCGCGACATGAGCCCGTACCAGTCATGAGCGAACAAGGAGAGGATCGAATGAAGACATGGAAGATCATCACTAGCGTCGCCGCGGCCGTCGCGGCGGCAGCGTTGGCCGTCTGGGCATCACCGACGCCGTGAACGCACCGGGGCAGAACTACACCGGTCTGACCTACAAGATGCCCGCCAAGCGCAGGATCACGAGCAGGATCAGCAGGAGCAGGGCCAGCAGCAGCACGCCGTTCAGGGTGACCGTCGTGGCCCCGACGATGAGGGCAAGCAGATGTATGGGCATGGGCCACATGATGACGGGAGGTAAGGTCAGATGGCACTGAAGGACCAGATGCAAGACCGGACTTGGCTCGTGCGCGCCGAGCGTTGCCGCAAGCAGGAGGCCCACCGGATGGCCATCCGCGACAACGAGGCCCTGATCGACGAGATCGACACCCTCCACGAGTTCATCGCAGACGTGCGTCGCGGCATCCGCGACCTGTCCGAGTACGAGGAGGTCTGCCGCAGGGCGGGCCTGGCGATCCCTGCGGGGGCCTGGTGACATGACGCACGCGCTCTTACAGCGACTCCCGGGACCGTGACCGGCCGTGCCTGGCCGGTCTGTCGACGCAAGCGCTGTGGAACCTCGCTGGAGGGGATGCTGCGCTGCAGACGCGGCGAGAGTGCCTACATATCCCCTACAGAACTGGCACGCCGCCCCACGAGGGACGGTATAGGCGTGCGCCTGTACATCAGCGAGGCCGAGGCCCGCGCGCTCGCCCAGGGCACGGTGCCCGCCAAGGTGGCCGAGAAGTGCGCCACGAAGCTCGCCACACCCGCACCCCCGACGCCGGGGCAGACGGACATCCTCACAGCCCTGGCAGAGAGCGCCGTGGCAGAGATCAAGCCGGATCGAAAGGACCACAATGGCCGCAAGACCCCTGACCCTGAAGCACCCGCGCCCGGCATCGGGCCTGATCGGCTGGGCCGCGGCGTGGACGCAGCTTGACCACATCGAGTCAGACCGCCAGCGCGAGGCCCTGACCCGCATCGTGCGCGAGCTCGGCGTCCAGGGAGCGCTCGCGTTGGAGTTCGCGGCCCGGCAAGCCATGTGGCTGTGCGGCCTGGCGGACTACAAGACACCCAAGAAGGCCCTGAAGGCACACGAGCAGCAGTACATCGAGCGCCGTGTCATCGAGGAGCTGCGCGGATTGGATCGCAAGCTCTTTCCACGCATGGCCAAGTCCGTACACGCGGCGCCGCCCGCGAACAACGTGGCACCGATCGACAGGGGCGAAGCGTGGGCGACGTAGCCAAGCTTCGCGTCATCGAAGGCGGGGAGGTAGTTGAGGACCTGTCCGCCATCCCCCGTGACGTGCTTGAAGCGCGCTTGCTGCGCATCGAATCCCAGAACGCACACCTCACGCGCGAGCTGCGACTAGCCGAAGACGAGCATGCGACCGACCGTGCACGAATCGCTGGCCTGAAAGGGCAGATCAGCAAGTGGAATCGCCAAGCCACCCCCGATGATCTCGTGGAGCCAATCCTTCAGCGTTGGAAGCAAGCGTGTCGCGGCCCGAGATCATCATGCGAGATCCCCCTCGATGGCAAACGTGCCGACCTCGTGCGTAAGACGATCAAACGCCTGGCAGATGCCGACCCCGATCCGGAGCTCGCCAACCCGGACAAGGACAAGCGCGCCGCTGCTGTCCAGACTGCGCAGCAGCGTGCCTCAGCGGCAGTGCTTGAGGCCATCGAAGGCGCCGCTGCCTTCCCTTACCGCGAGAAGTACGGCAAGCGCTGGCCGGAAGGCGGCAAGGGTCGCTACAAGGCCAACGACATTCCCGACATCCTGAAGGACGAGTTGACGCTTGAGAAGTTCCGCCACCTGCATGACGGCGACGAGAAGCGCCGCGCCTACGCGCATGACCTGAAGCGCCGCATCGACACGTCACCGCAGTTCAAGCTGTGGCTGGCCAGCCTTGACCCGCAGTACGGCGAGCTGATCGCGCGTGCCGTGAGATGGTGCCAGGCCAACCCATGATCCGCTGCCCGCACGGCATCTGTGATAACGCCTGCCCTGACTGCCACCCGTCCAGCCTCGGGCCACCCGTGCCACTTGAGAGTCCCGGCGACGAGCTTGAGATGTTGCGAGGCCAGCTTCACGCGGTGCAGTGCCTGCTGATCGCCGAGCGTGAGGAAGTGTCCCGCCTACGCCTTGAGCTTGAGTACGAGGCTTTCGTCGCCAACCGCGACTTCTGGAGTGTGGCCCGTGCGCTATGACGACTCGTGGCGTCCGCCGTGGCGCGAGACCGAATTTGCTGTCTGCGTGTCGTCGGACTGCACGTTGCGTGAGCCGCGTAGGTGCGTGAAGTCCACGATGGTGGCCAGCCCCGCCGGCTTGCACTGCGTTCAGTGTGCGAAGCGCTTAGGCCTGGACGGGAAGGACGTGAGCCCCGGCGAGGAGCAGCTAACACTCCTGCCGAGGCCATAGTTCTACCTAACTCCCGTTATCGAGCGCGCCGCGCCGCGATGCGTTCCAGTTCCCGATCGCCACACGGCTCGCAGTAGATACGCGAAATCGCGGCCACAAACACCGTTTCGTGAATCGGGACCGCCCGCTGACCGCACCCGGGGCAGTCGATAGCCGTGATGCCGGTGCCGTCACACGGCTCGCAGTCGATCAGTTCCCCGCCGATTCCGACCTTCCCTGTGGCGTCACATGGGTCACATGGGTACCGCTCGATAACTGGCATTACGTCCCCTTTCGCTGCGCCGCGTACGCCCGCATCCTGGGTCCATCCCAGATCGGGCCACAAGCCAGCATCCTGTCGGGCTTGGGGAAATCCCCCGTGGGCGGCTTGCCACGCCGGCCGTGCTGCAACTGGCGCACCCGCTCGCGGCTTAGACCCAGCAGCTCGGCCACTTCGGCCTTGCCGTAGATGTCGAGCGTGTCAGCCACGGTCGCCGCCGCCCTGCCTCAACGCCAGCGTGGCGGCCTTCAGGCGCACCGCGCGCAGGGCCTTCACGCTGCCGGGATCGCCCAAGCCTTCGATCAGGCTGGCGAGACAGGCCATGGCCGTGGCGATCAGGTCCAGCTCGTCGGGCGTGAAGGCCGGCACGTAGTTGATCCCGCGAGCCGCGGCGTCGAGCGCTGCAGCCAGCTCGCCCATCGGGGCCACGTGAAAGTTGGCTACACCGATATCGTCGGCGTACTCGCGCACCGTCAACAGCACGAGGCCGAGACACTCTCGATCATTCTCGTCCAGCTGTGGCACCCATGGCCGCGGATGCTCCCGGCCATCGGTGCAGGGCGTGGCCTCCTGGACAGCGAGGGCCGCGTCTGAGGGGGTGATCGGTGGCATTGTCATATCACCCGTTATCCGGCGTGCTGGTGCAGGACGCCTTCACGTCTTCCGTCCAGCGCTCGGCTACAACAGTGGCCGCGTGCGCCGCGAGTTCTTGCCGTATGTGATGGCCGTTGCCGTGCAGCAGCCCGGCGTGCTCAAGTCTCTCAACAAGGGACGTTGCCGCGTAGACCGCGTTTGAGATCTGACGTTTCGCCTCGTCAAGGGTGGTAGGGGTGTTCTCGGTTGGCATTACGCGGCGTTTCCCTTCGATGGCAGTTGACAACCTGACAATACCACCCAGGTTGTGCGCCTGTCAAGAACGACTGAGCCCCGCTCGCTGGCGGGGCTCGGATGCTGCGATGAAAGTTGAGGGCTAGACGTGCGCGATGCTGCCCGTATCTAGTCGACGACGGTGTACTCGCCGCGGCCCGGCACTACGCCGCGCAGTTGCGCGTCGTAGGCGACGATGAAATAGCCATCCCACGACAGCCCGTACCAGCTCGCTCGGAACGCCCGCACGATGGGGCAACCAGCCCCGGTCGTGTACGAGCCTGTCGCGACCACCTTGGCCTCACGACCGACCCTGCGCAACTTGGCGCAATCCTCGTCGGTCGGGCCGCTGCCCTCGCCGGCCAGGTGCCTGGCCCTGGCGATGCCAGCCTCGATCGCGTCCACCAGCTTCGCCCTCGGAATCGTCGCGTTGCTCATGCTGTCACTTCCTTACGGGTGGCGGTTGAGTTCATGGCCGCAACCTACAGACGGGTTGCCCGCTTGTCAAGTACTGGATTCGGGCAACTGCTCGGGCTCGACCACCGTGGCGTCCACGGGCGCCGGCTGATCGAACAGCTTGTGCAACTGCGCCATCAACTCCGGCACCGAGGCTTCCCCGGGCTTGACGCCCTGCGGCCGCCCGTCCAGCTCCAGCGACCGCTGGACACTGATCCCCTGGGCCACCGAGATGTACGACAGCGCACGGCCAGGATCGCGGCACGTGCCCCGCTCCAGGTCCTTGCGCGTCGCCTCCAGCGCCAGCTCCTTGACCTCCTCCGCGGCCACTACGAACGAGCGCAGGCCGTTGATCGCCAATTGCTCCAGCTCAGGGCCGCGCTCGCGGCGAATCTCCTCGATGCGGTCGCGGTGCTGATGACGCCACGTGGCGAACGTCGACTTAGGAATGCCGGTGAGCTGACAGGCCTTGTGTGACGAGCCGCCACACATCACGAGCGCCTGAAGGCCGGCCTCCAGTTCATGCGGCAGGTAGTGCCTACGATCGCCCGGAACCTTAGCGGCAGTGGCAATCTCGTCCGTGGCCATGGCGGGAGGATACGGCCCCTTCGTTACTGCGGTGAGGTCAGGCCCGCGCGTGTCGCGTCGCTTTCCCGCGCCTCGTTGAGAGCTTCCAGACCAGCACGGCACGAAACCATCACCGGGCGCCACTCGCGCATCAGGCGTTCGCCCTCCGCACAATGGTCCTGCGCCTCTTGGTAGCGCGCCTCAAGCATCTTGGCCTGCTCATCGACGGGCAGCACGCGGATCTGCGCGGGCTCATCGACAAGTTCGCTTCCCATGAAGTTAGGTGTCATGGCTCTCAGCCTACGACACCGATCGGCGATTCCTCCGAGGTCGCGGCGTGCGAACCAGGTCAGGGGTCCGCCGTGCAGTTGCTCGAACACGACGAAGGGCTGCACAGTGGCAGCCCCTCGTCGTTCCCCGTGGCTTTGAAGCTTATGGTCACATCCGTTATCGAGCGCAGGGCATAACGACGACGCTCACATCTTCGCCCCCACGCTCCTCAGTCAGATCGGCACGCAACTGTGTCGCAAGCGCCTCCAAGTCGGCGGCGCGATGGTGGTACACCGTGCAGTAGCCACGCCGTGCCTTCGCGACCTCGCCGCACCCCGTAGCGTGAATGGCACAGTCGTAACTCCACCAATAGTCGGGCACGGCCTCCTCGGTCAGCACGACGGCGAAACTACGCTCGATGCCGGGCATTACGCCCCCCTGCTCGTGGTTTCATCACAGTAGTGGCGGTTCATGGCCATAGCCTCTCATGCCCTTGTGCGCTTGTCAAGCCACACTGGTCGAAAGGTCAGGAGGATACGGCCTCAGACACAAACGACGAAAGGCTGCACAGTGGCAGCCCTTCGCGTTCCCCGTGACTCGAAGGCTAGGGCCAAAAGCTACGCGACCCAGCGAGCTTCGGCGAGCTCGTTGCGGTAGGTGCCGGTGGCCAGGTAGGTGCGCAGCCGCCGACCAGCGGCGAGTGGGCGGACCTTGGCAGCCGCTCGGGCCGGTGTCTTGGCCTCGGTCGCGAACACCTCGCGATATCCGGGCTCGTCAGGGCTTCGAGAGGGGTCGGTAGCAAACACAAGGTAGCCGCGCCGGGCGGCGCGGCGCTCGTTGGCCTTCTGCACGTAGGTGTCGCTCGTGGCGGTGGCGGTTGAGTCGTTGGTCATGCGAGCATCCTCTCATGGTCTTGTGCGTCTGTCAAGCCCATACTGGTCTAAAGGTCAGGACGTGGCCCCGTGGCCCAGACACAAACCCGTGGCCATGAAGCCCTCCTGAAAGACAAGGCAATGAGAGACAACGAGACCCAAGCCCTTCGCAGACGCTTCGCCCTCACGGAGCCCACGACCCAAGAACGAACCACAGCCCGAACCGCCGACTAACGCGGAACGAGACACGAAACGATGGCGCATAATGAGGCGTCATCGCACGCGACCGACGACCGGAACCTCTCCGGGTATGGCGTCGCGCCCGCGCACGAGGGTCGCATCCGCCTGTCCCATGCTGGGGTTTCGGCACGGCATCACTCACCGCACAAGGGCCACGAGCCACACTATGTTCCCCCTCCTCGCGAGCTGTGGTCGAGACGCAGGATGGGGTGCTGTGCTCGGGCTGTCGCGTTCCCCGTGCCCATCCCATGGCTCTCGCGTGACCCTGGCCGGCGGTGCTTAAGGGGGAGGGGAGTGGAGTGGCCGAGCTCGTGCGCGTGAACTTTTAGGGGTCCCTCCCCGAGATTTCCCACCCAACGGGTGTGACACCTTCTCCTACCTTGTGCTACAATCTGGGGCATGAGCGAGCAGATACCACCCGGCGAGCTACACAACGAAGACGGCCACATCATGGCTCTTCGCATCGACGGTCCCGAGGACACGCGAGGCAAAGCGCGTGCGTTCTTCGCATCGCAGTCGGGCGATTCTTTCACGGAGACGAAGGTTCGCCGTGGCGCCTACCGCTACCACCAGGAGTACGCAGACGAGTGTGAGGCTGATGGCATCGAGGAGCCTTACGACGGCTGGCCATGGATCGAATGCGGTCCTGGCGAGGATGGCGCTCCCTATTGGGTCCACGAACGCGAGGAGGCAAGAGCATGAGTGCCGAGCCGAACGCAGGGCTCACCATCGACGAGGCGCGCCGCCGCCTGGGCGTGCTCAAGGTCGAGTGGCAGCAGCAGGCTCGACGCGATCTTCTCGCCGAGATCGACGCGGAGCTACGCGAGGTGTCGCGGGACTTCGCGGGTGCACACGTCAACGCGGGCGTGGTGGTGGGAGCGGTTCGGCGGCGTGTAGCGGAGCTACGACAGAAGCGGTGCGGGGTGGAGCGGGCCGACTCGGCCCCGTTGCAACACAGGTGGACGTTCGACGGCGAAGACCGCTACTGCGTGGTTTGTGGCTACGTCAAGGACGCCGTCGACAACCTGCATGAATGCAGCGGTGAGCGAGGCGTACTCGGCGCACGCCTCGCGGAAGGCGCGGCCGAAATCCTGAGGACATCATGACGACCCTACCCTCGATCCAGGAGTGCCACGAGTTCTTCGACGCCTTGAACGCCGAGCGCATGGATCTCGGCCTTGAGCCGCTTGAGCTCGGTGAGCTGAACTTCGATGGGGCCCGTCCAGGCTACCCCCATGGCTGCTTGAGTGCGCTCAACTGCTACCGGGCCGTGCACCTGGCCGTCGGTACTGAATTGGCGACGACCACAGGACATGAGCGGCGGATCCCCGATGCGATCCCGCGCGTGACGGACTACTTCGACGCCCGCGACCCGCTCGGCCAGATCGGCAGTGACGAGGTCGACGATGACGTGCTCGCGCGGGTCGCGCGGCTTCGCGCCCGGTTCGTTGAGGCCGGGATCGTGAGGCCGGCATGAGCGAGACATGTCGAGAGCCCCTGCGATGAGGATCTACGTCGCCGGACGCGTCGGTCGCTACCTACGGGTGCGCGCGCTGATAGACGATCTCCGAGACGCGGGCCACGAGATCACACACGACTGGACCCGCAACGAGGGGTTCTGTGAGGATGGCCACCCGCTTAGCACAAACGATCAGAGCATTCCACCGGACCGGCAGGCGCGCATAGCCAGCGATGACATCACGGGCTGTGCGGCCGCCGAGCTGATCGTCGTCATAGCAGACGAGCCCCTGTGCGGAGCGCTAATCGAGATTGGGGTGGCACTCGCCAACGATGTTCCGGTCTGGATTTGCGCACCGTGGCGCTGGACAGTCTTCTGGAGCCATCCGCTGGTACGAATCCTAGATAGCGAGGCTGAGGTTCGTTGGCTGCTTCGCGAGACGTGCCGAGAGGAGATCCGATGAGCCGCGAACGGGACGCAACCGCATGACCAAAACCATCCACATCAGCCGTAACCGCCTCGACGAGGCCCTCTCCATCGAGCTCAAGGCTGGGCCTCACGATGACCTAGAAGATGGCGCGTGCATCATGGAGCTCGCGTCCTACGTCGCCGGCGAGCCCTGGTCTGACCGCCCGGTCTGTTTCTGTCCCGTGCTTGCCGCGTTCTTGCGGCGCTACAACGACCTGACGGATTCGGAGGGCCGCGAAGCACTCAAGCCGTTTCTGTCGCGCATCATCGGTACCGCTGGCGACGGCTACCAGCAGGCCCGCGGATATATGGCGACGGATTGGACGGTCCGTGTCGCCCTCCCGACGTGGCTTGAGATCGCGGGCGCACAGGACGCCGCCGCAGAGATGCGGGCGCTCCCGGAGATCACCGACCCGGCGTCCGCTCGTACTGGACGGGTGCGCGCAGCCGTTGTGGAGACTTTGAAGGTTAAGCCCGCCGACACCGTAGCCATCGCCGCCGTAGACGCCGTAGACGCCGCTACCGCCGTAGACGCCGCCGCCGCTGCCGTAGACGCCGCTACCGCTGCCGATGCCAAGTGGGATGACATCGAACGCCTCGATGCACTGTGGGTCGAGAGGCTCACGCCGGGACGCACCGAAGTCAAGCGGTCCGCGATGGATCTGCTCGGGCGGATGGTCGCGCTCGGCGAGGATCAGCGCGTCGTGGTGATCAACGGTCAGACCGCCCCCTCGTAACTTCAGATGCCGCGCAAGTCTGTCTATTTCACACCCCACAATCTGCCCGAGCGAATCGCCGCGGTGGCCGGCGACGACGCGCGGTCCTTCTCCCAGTGGGTCAGCCTGGCGTGCGAGTTCATGCTCAGCCACCCGGAGCTCCATGGGCAGCGTGGCGTGATCGCCGAGGTGCAGGAGCTGGAGCAGGCATTGGAAGCGGGGTCGTCAGAGGACAGCGCTGGGTCGACTCCGCTTCGAGCGCCCGAGCCAGTGCCGCCGCCCGCACCCAAGCCACCCGGCGGCACCAAGGCCGACTGGGACCGCGAGCGCCAAGAGCGCTTGAACGAGCTCATCGAGAAGAAGGCCAACCGCCACGAGAGGAAGCCATGAGCCACACGCCGCAGTTCGAGCCGCGCTACCAGCTCGTCTACCGCCTGGGTAGCCGTGGTCGACCGATGACCTGGGGCTACCTCCTCATGCATCTACGTGAGATGCAGGAGGACCTGGGCGTACGCGACATGCGTGCGCTCCTGCGCCTCCCCGATCCCGTGGAGCGTGTGCGATGAACCACGAGCCTTCGCCATTCAGGGAGCAGCTTGAACCCGTACCACCCACCAACGAAAGGACCACATGAGCACCGCATCGCCCGACCCGCAGGACATCGCCGCAGACGAGTCCGACATCATGCGCGACGAGTCTGGCCGCCAGCGCGGCCCCGCCACGTACGACGTGTACCGCCGGCACGATGCCGACGCCGCGCTTTGGCGGCTCGTCGCCGAGGGCGTTGAGGCCACAAGCCGTCGCGCCGCCGTCGTCGCGGCCGTCAAGGACCCCACCGCCGACGAGTCGTTCGGCCAGTTTTTGGTGGTCCGCTCCAGCGAGGCCAAGGTGCTGACCCGCGAGAAGAAGGTCATCCCCGAGACGATCGCTGACGACTGGTCCTGACGGTCATGGACCCGTCATCAGCCGAGCTCTTCGAGTACCGCGTCGGCGGCCGCTGGTCCAAACGGGCCGAGCCAGACTACGGCAGCACCCGGCTCGGCAGCATGTGGGTCCACGAGACGTACCAGACGCTCAAGGAAGCACAGATCAAGGCCGATCGGCTCCAGCCACTCTTCGAGGAAGTGTGGCTGGAGCGCCGGCCCGTGGGATCATGGGAGCCGGTGCCATGAGCTACCCGCGCTGCTACAACCTTCAGGGCACCCGATCCAAGACCAGTTACCCCTCAGCTGCCAGGGCCCGCAAGTACGCGCGGATCAACGGCGAGCAGCTCCGCCGTGCCTCGCTTCGCATCTACGGGCCGTGCAAATACTGCGGCGGCTGGCACATCACCAAGCAACCGCCACGCGATCAGACCAACCACACCACGAGGTAGACCACCATGCCGATCACGCCAAGCAGCAACGCATACTCCCAGAATGCGTGCCACCACGGAGCCTCGTCGCGAACCGCATCGCGTTCGGAAAACCATCCGCCCGACACCCTAGGTACCGCCGAGCAACAACAACGTGACGCCGTTGATGACGAAGTTCAATCCGTCCGGGATGGTGCCGAGCACCTCGCCGAAGAACGGGATCAGCTTGACGATCGAGAGCATGAGAGTCCTTTCGAACGGGCCACGAAGGATAACCCGTTCGCCGTCGAGCAGCCGTGGCGTGAGCACTGGTCAAGTCTGATCCTGGCCATGGGCCTGCTTTTCCTGCTGCTTGGCTTCGTCACGAACGCGTGGCTGGTCGTGCCGGGCCTCGCGTTGATCTGCTCAGACGCGTTTCGCTAGGGATAGCTGGGCCTTGAGTGTCGTGGGGGGCGCGGTTCGTCGTCCCATGATGGGACGCTGGCGCCGACGGAGTTTCCGACCGCATCCCACGCGACGCGCTGATTATGCGCGATCTTCAGGGCGATTGAGACGAGACGACTGGCGGTCACGTCTGGGTTATCGTCTTTCATGGCTTCTTCTCTTCCGGGGTAGATGAAGGAGTACGATGTTTTGCTCCGAAGAACAGGGCAGGCATCAAGGGGACCGATCTGTGGGCGAGCAAAGCGGCGACAACAATGGGCGTTCGCCGCGAGAACGGCGCGAAGAGGCCCTTCGCGAGGACGAGAAGCTAAAGCGCGAGGTTGATGAGGCGCTACGTGAGTGGGACCGTCTGCTTGAAGGCGATCGGTCTGCGGGATCGACGGAGTCGACTCCCTAGCAGGGCATGCGGAGATCGCGCACGACGAGCTTGATGCGCGTTTCGCTAGGGACAATTGGGCCATGGATCGCCTGGATGGATCTCATCCCAGTAGACCGCCCGCACGTCCTGCTCCAAACGCTCGGGCTGCATGCTCCACACGCCTACCGGGCGGCCATTGCGCAGCCGCCCGCCGGCCGCCGCCCAGGCACGCGGCTCGAACTGGTGTGCAAACCAGAACAGGCCGTTGGTGACGTACTCGTAGCCGCCGTGGCTGCCGGACTCGCAGCGCATCCGAGCCCGTAACGTGCCAATGCCGTAGGCGCGCACCGCCGCGCGCCACTTCTCGCGGGCTTCACGCTTCTCGACGCGTTCGCGACAATCATGGTCGCAGCGCGGGAGCTCGTAGTCCGCGGCCCGTGCCGCGTACATGAAGGACGACAGGGCGACGAGGAGAGCCGTGATGCTGGCCACCAGGAGGACTCGATCGGTCACTTCAGCTTCGCCCAAGGGTCGGGCTCGGCGGCGGCGCTTTCCCGAGGGCGTAGGTCGAGAGGCGCAAAGCAACAGGCGGCTGTGCACTGCCCCACACCAGGAGCTCGACGTTCGCGCCCGATGCAATCGCAGCACGCTCAGTATCGGACAGCTCCCACGTTGAGCCGATCACCGGACCGCCCTCGTCGGGACCGTAGTCGGTGACCCATAGGTCGTTGTCCTCCGTGCCGCCCGCTAAGCGGAAGACACGAGTGCTGATGACCGTTCGACGGGGCCTCATCGTGCCAGCCCCGCCTAGAGAAGGCAGCCGACGGCGCCGTCGGCTGCCTTCCGGGGCTCGTCAGGCAGCTTTGTCGTCGGCGCATAGCTCGCGAGCATCTCGCGCCGCATGCGCTCGATGTCTTCGCGCGGGAAGCGCCGGAATCCCGAGCCGGGGAGCTTGATGCCGTGCAGCACGCCACGCGTTTCCCAGTTCCGAACCGTGTTCTCGTGTACGCCGAGCTGTTGAGCCGTCTCGCGGACGGTCAGGAACTCCCGAGCGCGCATCAGAAACCAGCCCTTGCGGCGAGCACGCGGCGGATGTGCTTGCACGGTACGGTCGCAGGGCAGTTGCAGGACGGCTTGGCGCCGGGGACCAGAATCACGCTGTAGATCCTGCTAGTCGTGTCGGACGGCACCGCGAACAACTCGGCGCCGTGGATCTGGAATACCAGGCCGTCGCCCAGGGGGTTTTCCAGCGTCTGGATGTGATCGGCCGTGGCGCTCATGCGTCCGGCGGCGCGTGCTCGCTCGGCGAGCTCCTCGATCTCACTGGCAAGGCAGCGCACGGTGTTCGTCGTGGCGGTTTCCATGTCGGTCCTCCGATAGAGTGCCACGGCGGGGCGACCGGTTGACCGCCCCGCCCCGTGGCCTCGTCAGCCCCAGCGGCTCTTGCCGCCCTGCTTGCCCCAGCCATGGCGGTCCGTCCAGGACTTGCCTTCGCTGTAGCGGCCGTTGTAGGAGCTCTTCTGCCCCTCCGTGGACTCGTGGCGCCTGCCGGCCCACGGATTGCGGGCCTCGTCCTTGTCGCGCCCGCCCCAGCGGTTCCAACCGCCGTCGCTCTTTCCATCCAACCATCCCATGCTGCTACCTCCTGCGTCGCGGTTGAGTCGTAAGAGAAGATCAGCGCTCAAGCTTGCCGAGCTTGGCGAGCTTGGCGGCGGCGCGGCTGCGCAGCGCCGCGAGCGTGGCGAGCTGCGTGTCCGTCAGGCCACCGGCCGGGAAGGCGACAAGGATCGAGTCGATCTCGCCGATCAGGGTCTTGAGCTCGTCGGGCGACTCGGCGATCGTGATCCGCTGGCGGGCCGTAGTGGCGAACCTCTTCAGATGGAGAGGGTCGCGATTGAAGAAGCTCATCATGTCCTTTCGGGCGGTGGTAGTGGCGGTCTTCATGTAGGAATAATCCCACATGGTTGCCCACCTGTCAAGAGAACTGTGTGCGAACCGGTCACACAACGACCGAGGCCGCCAGGGGAATAGCGGCCTCGATGCGCGAACACGAGGCCCTGGGAAGTGAGCCTCAAACCAAAGGCTACCCCGAAACGACCGAGACCGCCAGACAGGGTGGCGGTCTCGGCTGAGCTCTGGTAAGCTCCGCGTTGCTGAAGCGCGCCGGTGGAGCATACCACCTTACGGCGCGCCTCACACCCCCAACCTGGTGGGGGTGAGCGTGACATACCAGGCGCCCGACGAAACCATGCGACACCCGCCGACAGGGAGCGGACAGTCGTGACAGGCACCACGGAAGCCCCCGGGACGCGATCAACCGCACGGCGAACAGCGCGTCCGAATAGAGCTTCAGGAGCTCGACTCAGATCCGAGCGAACCTCGCCCAGCGAGTGGTCTAAGTGCTCATGGGACAGGGATCAGCCGAAGCAAAGAACTCTAGGTCTAGCTTTGGTTCTCCCTGCCCGCTTTACTCAGTGATAGTCAAGGAGCTGTGGAGCGAGGCTCAAAGGCTAGGACTGGACACCACTAGTGATGTCTGCCGTCAAACGCGCTGCCACTGCTGCGCGAAGGCGAAAAAATCGGCGCCTGCGGCGCGCGAACGCTTCGCGAACGAAAATCCCCCCTCCCCCGAACGAGCCACTGAGTGGCCTTGGCCCGAAGTGGCGAGTGAGTCGGGAGGGGGGATTTTCGCGGGCCTGGTCTGGTAGGGTTCCCCCTACATGAAGTTCAGCCGCGGCGGGATCGCCCGAAACCGCCGCGGCCCACACCCGGAAGTGAGGTTTCCGAATGCAAGCCGAGGCTACACCCCGAGTCTCACCAGGCGCCCCCTCCCATGCGGTCCACGGCCTGGAATTGTCCCTCCGGCGCCGCCGGGAACGCATGGCCTTGCGTCAGCGCATCGATGCCGAGGAGCTCGATCTAGCGGACCTGATGCGCGACCCGCCCGACGCGATCGGCGGTCTCCCGTTGGACGAGGTGATCTTCATGTGCCGTGGCAAACGCCAGCACGCGCGGGAACGCCTCGCTGTCATGGGCCACTGCGCCCTGCGTGACGGCGTGAACCTGCTCGAACTGGTTGCCAGGGCCGATGTCAGGACGCGAGGCTGGGTTGCCGACTACGACCCGTGGCATACCGGTCCGCGCTTCCAGGATCAGGTCGATGCCTGTCCGTTTAGGGTCGGCGACCGGATCGTCGGAGGTATCGGCCATGCGCGGCCCCGCGAGGTGGTTTACATCGAGCCCGGCCAGTACATCGTGTGCGTGGGCTCTAAGCGTCGGCGCATTGCGTGGCATCGACTGAAGGACTATCGCGTCGCATGAGGCTTCCCAAGGATCTGGGCAGGACGCCGCGGGACCCGCTGACGGCCACGATCGTGTACGTCAGTCTGCTGGTCATCGTCTGGCCGTTGTTCTTTTTGGCGTGGGCTTTGCGGCGAACCGTCGGCATCGCGACCCTGGCGGCCGTGATCCTGATGTGTCTCTGGGTGGGCGCCAGCAATGTCTACGCGCTCGTCCAATGGGTCCTGCTGTCCACGATCCTGGGTCTTGTCGTATGGCGCCTGGCTGACCGCGAGTCCTACGAGGTTGTCGCGGGTTGGCGGGTAGGTGGCCTGCGCCGCAAGCATCTCATCTACCGCCGCAAGTGGAACGCCACGATGCGCCATCACTTCCTGCACATCCCTATCCCACACGGCCGCGACAAGATCCCGCGGATGGTCAAGTTCGAGTTCACGCCGTACACGGATCGCATCCTGGTCAAGCCGGCGCGCGGGCAGATCGGCGACTGGTACGCCGCGGCGCCGGACCTGGCGGTGGCGTTCAACGCAGCGAAGTGCCGGGTGCACAAGGACCTCAAGCGCCACGACCGTTTCTGGCTGTCGTTTCCCCAGGTCGATCGTCTCGCTACGCCGATTGCCCCGCCACCGATCTCTGAGAGCGTGGACCTTGAGCGCGTCACGGTCGGCCTGACCGAGGACGGCGATCCGTGGACGTTGCGGATCCTTGGGAGCCATCTGCTCGTCGCTGGTCAGATCGGCTCGGGCAAGTCGGTCCTGGTCTGGGCGATCCTGCACGGCATCGCGCCCGCGATCCGCGACGGTCTGGTGGAGGTCCACGCGATCGACCCGAAGGGTGGTATGGAGCTGGGTCCTGGCCGGGAGCTGTTCGGGGGCGGCTACGCGCAGTCGGACATCGAGGACATGCTGCGAGTCATCGAGAACGTCGTGGCACGCCTGGACAAGCGGATGGCCTACTGCGAGAAGCACGGCATTCGTAAGCACGTTCCGACGCCGGACGAGCCGCTGATCTTGTTGATCGTGGATGAGGCGGCGGTGCTCAACCTGCTGGCCGAGACCTCGGATGCCAAGAAGAACATCGACCGTTGGCAGAAGCTGATCCTGACTCAGGGCCGCGCACCGGGCGTGGTGCTTGTCTCTTGTGTGCAGAACCCCAACAAGGCCACGATGGAGACTCGTGACCTGTATCCCCAGCGCATCCAGCACCGCTCATTGGAGCGCCTGCACGCTGACATGACGTTGGGTCCGGGTGCCCGTGAGCGCGGCGCCGAGACCGAGACGCTGGATCTTCCCGGCAAGGCGTTCTTCGTCATCGACGGCGAGACCGAGTTGCAACTGGGCCGCTCATTCTACGTCTCGAACGAGGGCATCCGGACGCTGGTGGAGCATTACGCGCCGCGCGAGTCCCCCGGCGCTCACTTGCGCCGGGTGCTTAGCGGCGAGGTTCAGGGGCCGGCGCGGATGGACGCCAGGCAGCGTGCCGAGGCCGAGGCGGCAAAGCGGTTGCTGCTGAACGGGGGTGCCTGATGTTTCGTCGGCGCCCCAATCACAGCGCCCAGTACAAGGCGCATCTGCGCTCGCCAGAATGGCGACGCATATGTAAGGCCGCGCTTGAGCGCGCGTGCTACCGCTGCCAGCTCTGCGGCCTACCGCTCAAGCGGCTGCGCCTCATCGGCCGACACCTTGAGGTCCACCACAACAACTATGAGAACCTCGGATGCGAGCAGCCCGAGGACCTCGTCGTGCTATGCGCCGGCCGTGGCGGCTGTCACACCGTTGCGGATGCCCAGCGCCGCGCCGCGAACGGGCGTCGCCGGGCGAAGCGCCGGACCCGCGGCAATCGGTTCGTACGACGCCTGAAGCGCAGCGTGATCACGTTCGGTCTGATGTTTTGCCTGGTTTCGGCGGCACCGTACATCCTGCCGCTGATCGAGAAGGCGACCTAGCTCGCTGCGAGAATCTTGGCGTGGCCACTCTCGCCGAGCCAACCTTGAAGGAGCAGGCGCGGCGCATCGCAGCTCAGTACGAGGAGCTAGAGCGCTTCGTCGGGGCGCCCGACGTGGATCTGTCGAAGCTCCCACCCGAGAAGCAGGAGGCGGCGCGGCAGATCCTCAAGGAGATCGAGCGCGTCGTGGCGGCCAACCCGCTGAACGCCTTCAAGCCGCATGAGCCGAGCCCGACGGACGGCAAGCGCGAGCAGCTTGCCTTCCTGGCGGCGATCACGAAGGTGGTTCTGGCGCTCTGCGGCAACCAGTCGGGCAAGACGACGATCGGCATCGTCAAGGCGCTGATCCAGGTCCTGCCGCGTGAGCTGGTGCCCGGGCACCTGGTGCCCTTCAAGCAGTTCGAGGCGCCCTCGCACGGTTGGATTTTGTGCCCCACCGAGGACAAGATTTTCGATTCGCTGAAGCCGACGATCGAGAAGTGGTGTCCCAAGCAGGCCCTCAAGGGAGGCAACTGGGGCAAGGCTTTCAACGGCGAGCGGATGCAGCTCACCTTCGCCAGCGGCTCCACGATCACTTTCAAGACCTACAAGCAGGACCCGTCCACGCTCACGTCGGCGACGATCGACTGGGTGCTTTACGACGAGCCACCGCCGCAGGGCCACCGTGACGAGTGCATAACGCGGCTGCTGCAATCAGACGGTCCGGAGTGGTTCACGATGACGCCGCTCAAGAGCAACGTCGGCTGGATCCGGCGCGTGCTGTGGCGCAACCGCGAGGACCCCAACATCACGATCTGCAAGTGGGCGATGCGCGACAACCCGAAGCTGCCGCGCCAGGCGATCGAGCGCATCCTGGCGGCCTACAAGAACGACATCTGGCGCCAGGCCCGCGAGTTTGGTGATTTCATGGACGCTGCCGGGCTGATCTACGCCGAGATGGAATCCCGGGTGATCCCGGCCCGTGGCGCGGACTTCGTGCGCACGCTTGAGCACGTGTGGGCCATCGACCCCGGCATCCGCAACGCCGCCGTGGTGGCGGGCGGCTTCGATCAGCACGGTACCGACTGGATCTATGACGAGCTGTTGATCCAGGATGGCACGCCCTCCGCGTACGTGGCGGGCATCGATCGGATGCTGAGCGCGTGGGGGCTGACGCGACAGGATGTCCTGTTCGTCATCGATCCCGCGGCCCGCCAGCGTTCGCAGGCCACGGGGGACACTGTTCAGTCCGAGCTCACCCGTCTGGGATTGTTCACGATGAATGGCAACCGCGACCGTGAGGCGGGTCAGCAGCAGATCCGTGATCGTCTGAAGCACAAGCGCCTGTTCGTGTTCGAGTCCTGCCTGGGGTTGCGCGACGAGGCCGACGAGTTCGCCTGGGAGATGGACGACGACGAGACGATCGGGCCAGGCGACGACTCCACCTTTCACCGGCTCGCCACGTTGCGCTACCAGTGCATGGCGCGGCCCTGGTACCCGCAGATGGAAGCCCGGGCAGCGGAGCGTAATCTGGGCTGGCGGCCGGGGAGGGCCCTGAAGGGCCATGAGATTCATGGCCCGCCCGGCCCGGCGCCGCCGATGGGTGCCCTGTCGTGACGCCGGATTGAGGGGTACGCTCCGCGTCACATCCCCTTGCAAGGAGAGGTCCCATGGCGGAGCGCAACATCGACACGGACACCAAGAAGGATCGTGAGCAGCAGAAGCAGGGCACGGGCGTGCAGGCCGCGACCGACAAGCGCGACGAGGGTCAGGTCACTCGCGACGAGGGCGGCGCCGTCGAGTACAAGACGCCCGGTCCAGGCTCGCGACGTGGCGACAAGCACGATCTGCCGCTTCAGGACGCCGAGCTTGGCACCCCCACGAAGAAGGCTGTTATCACGATCGAGGACGGCGAGATCACCGCGAAGGTGGAGGGCAGCGACATGCGTAAGGGCCGCGAGGCGCTGCGCGACATGGATCCCGAGCATCTGCTGGTCCTGTCCGGCGCGGTGCGTTCGGAGACGGGCACCCGATGAGGATCGTGGATCGGCCGCACTGCCGGCCGATGCATTGCGCGGCAATCCCGTTCATCGGCCAGACCGCCGTGGGCGAGCGTTGGATCGACACGGGTTCGGAGATGCCCGGCTTCGACAACCATGTCTACCTGTCGGCCACGGCGGTGCGGCAGGCGTGGGAGCTGCTGGGCTACCCGTCCATCCAGGAGTTCGAGGCGATGAAGACCCGCGCCGAGGAGGCCGAGGACCTGGCGCTCGAACTGGCCGACGAGCTGGACGCCGCCAAGAAGGAGTTGCAGGCGATCGACGCGCTGGAGTCCGCGGGCTACCGGCGTCGCGATGCGAAGACCAAGCCGGTGGCGGCATGAGCGGCGTCCTCGCAGCGAACATCTCAGGGACCGGCACAGCCGGTGTGGCCTCCGCGGCCGTGGTTGGCGCGAACCTGGGTCGCCGCGAGATAACGATCGTCAACGATCACGCCACGCAGGTGATCTATTTGCAGCTCGCCACGAGGCGCGACGTGGCGCCCACAGCCGTGGTCGGTCAGGGCATTCGCCTCAACGCGGCGGGCGGCTCGTGGACTTCCAACGAGTGGGACGGGGCGATTGCGAGTATCGCCACGGGGGCCTCCACGGTCTACACCATCGTGGAGTTTTGAGCCTGCCGTGAGCATCGCTATCGCGGCGGGGGGCGCGTACGAGACCACGCTTGTCCCGTGGGTGGCGCAGAATTCCGCGACCGTCACGCGCGACAGTACGAATCCGTGCTGGGGCTCATGGGCGGCGAAGGTGGTCACGGGCGGCGCGGGGGACTTCGAGGGCTTGTCCTCCACGAGCGGCATCACAACCGGGGCAACGATTCTCGCGTCCACGCAGCACACGCTGTCGGTCTACGTGGACTTCCCCAGCGGCGAGGACTTCACGGTCTTCGGCGCGCAGTACACGGCGGCGGGTGCTCATGTCGCCAACGTGCAGGACACTTTCACCGGCACGGATGACTACCAGCGCGCGGCGGTCACGTTCACGTCGGGGGCGACCGGCGTGCGACTGGTCGACCTGCGCGTCATGTCGCGCGTGGTCGCAGCATCGCGCACGTTCTTCGTGGATGGCTGGCAGCTTGACCAGGCCGCGACCGCGCAAACCTACGACGGCACCGACGCTGTGGTGGCGATGGTCGCGCCGATCATGGCGGGCAACGGGGTCCGTCAGCCCGGCGTGGCCTGCATCCTGTCGCGTGCCTGACGTGGCACCCCGTAGTCCGGTGCGTCGGTACCAGCCGGTACGGTGAGCAGCAATGCCGGTTTTGAACGTCCCTCACATCCCCGGGCTGGGGGAAGGACCGTCCGGACTGAGTGCCTATGAGCTGTGGCTGGAGGCGGGTAATGTGGGGACGGTGGATGATTTTCTCGCCTCGCTTGAGGGGCCGCGCGGCCCGACGGGCGATTCCGGACCCGCCTCTACGGTGCCCGGACCAAAGGGAGACAAGGGCGATCCGGGCGTCAAGGGCGACACGGGGCAGACGGGTCCCACGGGCGCAGCCGGCATCACGCGTGTAGTGCTTGGCGCTGACGTGGTCAACGCCAACGCTGTGGCGAACACATTGCAGGACGTGACGGGGCTTGGCTTCCCCGTCGCGGCAGGCAAGCGCTACTGCTTCAGCTTCACCGTCGACTACACGGCCGCGGCGGCTACGACCGGCTCGCGCTGGGCCATCAACGGCCCGGCCACCACGCGTGTGTCCTACCGCTCGCAGTACACCCTGACGGCTACCAGCGAGACGGTGAACGCGGGCCTGACCGCTTACAACCTTCCGGCCGCGAGCAACCTGTCCAGCGTCGCCGCCGGGAACCTTGCGATCATCGAGGGCGTGATCGCACCATCTGCCGCCGGGACCGTCGTCGCTCGTTTCGCCAGCGAGGTCGCATCATCGGCCATTACGGCCAAGGCGGGCAGCTATGTCGAGTTCGCGGAGCTGCCGTGATCTACCTGACGATCGTGTGCGTGGCCCAGGTGGTCGCCTTCGGCCTGTACGTGTGGTCCGCGAGTCGTGAACGCCAGGCGTTGCTGCAACGCATCCAGGCCCCGGAAGTTGCGGTGACCGCGCACGCGATGGGGCAGCTTCCCGTGTCCCCGCCTGCCGTGGGTTGGGATGACGACGAAGCCCACCACGTTTCGCGCGAGGCGATGGCCGAGGCTCTGCGGTGAGCGTCCTGGACGGTGCCCGCCGCGTGCTCGGCAAGGCTGACGAGCCTCCCGAGCCCGCGCCGTTGAAGCCGATCGAGGTTCCGCCGGATGTGCGCAAGCGCCTGGAGCGTGGTCGGGCATGGATGAAGCGTGACGCCCACAAGCGGCGGCTGTGCTCGCTGTTTTTGAAGGGCGAAGCCTACTTCTACCTAGATAACAAGGGCGCTCTGAATCAGCAGTTCACGGCCCCGGGCGTGAACGCCGGCAAGCCCCGCCATCGGGTGCGCAACAAGTACAACTTCATCCGGCCGATGGTCGACGCGAAGGTGTCATCGAGCACCACGCGCGTACCCGGCTATGAGGTCAATCCGAGCTCCACGGACCCGGAGGACACCGAGGCATCGCAGCTTGCGGGCAAGCTGCTGCGCCAGGGCTACAAGCGCTGGTATCTGCGCGAGGCCCGGGTGAAGGCGGTCACGACGGCGATCGGCGAGGGTGGCTCGGCGTTCGCGCTGCCGTACTTCGATCCGATGGTGGGTCCGTTTCGGATGGTGCCCGGCGACCCTGAGGACGGTTCCCCGGACCGACTGGTGGGCGAGGGCGAGATCAAGGTCCTGGTGGGCAACGGCAACGAGGTCTTCTGGGAGCCCGGGACCGAGTTCTACCATTCGCGCTGGCATGCCTGGGAGACGGCTCGGCCGATCGCCGAGGTGCAGCAGATGCACGGCTTTATCGGCGGCGTTCTTCAACCGGACGCGTCCACGAAGGACATCCCGATCGATAGGCCCGACGAGGACATGGTGATGGTGACGCTGTACTTCGAGCGTCCGTCCCCGCGCTACAGGGATGGCCGGATGCTCACGCTCGCGGGTGGGCGGATGATCGTCCCGCCGATGCACTATCCGATGGTGCAGCCTGAATCCAGGGGCGAGCCGGCGCGAGTGCTCGACGAGCCGTGCATCCACCGCCTGTCCTACCGGCTGGACCCCGACAACGAGCGCGACCTGGGCCTGACGTGGGAGCTGATCGACTTCCAGCGCACCCTCAATGACACGTATAACAAGATCATCGAGATAAAGAACCGCGGTTTGCGGTTGCAGATGCTGGCCCCGAAGGGCTCGCTGGATCAGGCGCCATCCGACGAGCCGGGCGAGATCATCTATTACAACCCGGTGGGCGGCTACAAGCCCGAGTGGGAGCGCTCCCCGGACCCTGGCTTGATAGGCCAGCTCATGCAGATTCTGGACCGGGCGCTTCAGGACATGCGTTATGTCGCCGCCGACACGGACGTGGACGTGGCCCCGAACGTCGCGGCCGGCGCGGTGCAACAGGTCATCCAGCAGGCGGCGAACCGCTGGAGCTCCTTCCTCGAAGATTTGGCCTCGTGGGATTCGGCGATCGCGAGGCATTGCCTGCTGCTCGCCCAGCACCATTACAACGAAGACCGCATCCTGAAGGTCCGGGGTCGGTTTGGCTGGGAGCCGGTGCAGTCCTTCCGTGGGGCGAGCATCATGGGCCAGGTCGACGTGACGGTGAATCCGGCCACGATCGAGACGCGCTCGCGTCAGGCGATGCTGTCGCAGCTCGGCTGGATCCAGGCGAACTTCCCCGGCTACATGCGGCCAGAGGTGGCGATCGAGATCGCCATGAACGGCGCCAGCCCGGAGTCGTTGATCGAGTCCTTTGAGTTCGACAAGGCACGGGCGAACATGGTCATCCAGAAGATCCTGGATGGCTCGATCTGGGACATGCCCAAGCGCCCGCAGATCGATCCGATGACCGGGGCGCCGATGTTGACGGCACCGGAGCCGTTGATCGATCCGGCAACCGGTCAGCCGGTTGTGAACCCGGAGACCGGCGTGGTCGCGACGGGCGAGCCGAAGCTGGCCGAGATCCCCGGCTGGATGCCACGCGAGTTCGACAACGTGGAGGTCCAGAAGTGGGTTTTCGAAACGTGGCTGAAGACCCCGGACGCGGCGAACCTGGAGCCCGAAATGCACGAGGTGGCGATGGAGGTCTACCGCGGCTTTCAGTCCCTGGAAGCACAGCAGCAAGCTCAGGCGCTAGCGGCTCAGACCGCGCAGGCCGAGGAGCTTGGCATGGGCAACGCGGCGAAGCCTCAGTCTCAGGACGGCAAGCCGATGCCGTCCACGCCGTCACCCGCGGGGCAGGAGGGCTAGGTGCCCAAGTCCAAGTATTTCGGGGGTCACGGCGAAAGGGTCCTGCGTGAGATGCGCGAGCGCTACGGCAAGGACGCGGAGCGCGTCTTCTACGCAACGGCCAATGCGAAGAACCAGAAGCCGGGTGACAAGAAGAAGAAGGCTCGTGCGAAGGTCCGCAAGCGCGGCTAGGCGAATCCGCCGCAAACAGGCGTACCATGCGCGCATGGCTAACCGGCCACAACCACTAGGCGGTTCCCGCCCCGCGCGGCCCGCCAGATAGGACCAGGCAATGGCCCTCGAAGACCAGGACCCGCAGAGCGGATCCCCTGAGGCAGGACACGATGCCGACCCGATCACGGCCCCCGGCACGGACACAACCCCGCAGGTCGATTGGGAGCAGCGCTTCAACGGTTTTCGCGCAAGTGCGGACCCGAAGATTACGCGCCTCTCCCAGTACGAGCAGGCCATCGAGGACTTCCAGTCCGGAGACCCTGAGCAGATGCGCCGCGCTGCGGCGATCCTCAACCTCTCGGATCACCTGGAGATCCCCGACCCGGAACCCGAGTACGACGCCGACGATCCGATGGCAGCGTTGCAGGCCCAGGTGAACGAGCTTTCAGGCAAGCTCACCGCCGCCGAGCAGCGCGACCAGGAGGCGCAGGTGGCGCGGATCGTGGAAGAGCGGCTCTCGAAGATCGAGAGCCTGGACGACGCGGACCGCGGTCTGGTTCTGGCGCAGGCCATCAACATGCCCGCCGACGTTGAGGGGCTGCCTGACATCCAGGCCGCCTACGATGCATTGGTGGCACGCGACAGGGCGCGCATCGAGGCCGCCCAGCGAGACTGGGCGAAGGGCAAGACGCCCACCTCGATCGCGCCAGGTACGACCGGCACTCAGCAGGAGAACATCATGGAGATGTCCCCGGCGCAGCTCAGGGAGCGCGACCGCATGGCTATCGAGCGCGCCGCCCTGCAGATGCAGGAGACCTAGCCGGGGTTGTGACGCAGTACCAGACGAAGCGGCCCCTTCCCCTCGGAAACCCGCGCGATGGTCTGGAAAGACAGAAGACCGTTGTGTAGGTCAACTCCTAAACCGAGAGGACGGTGAGCGAAGATGGCGCAGACGATCGCCGGCATCGCATCCGCTGTGAAGGACGTGTGGACATCCAACCGGATGCTCAAGCAGTTCTACGACGAGAACCCGGTGCTAGCGAAGCTCCGCGACGCACCCGGCACGAAGGTCGACAACATGGGTCTTCAGGCCCAGGTCCCGATCCATGCGCAGCGTTCGGGGGGCTACACCTCCACGAACGCTGCGGGTGGCGTGCTGAACCCCGCCGGCCAGCAGGGTCTCGCGCAGGCAACGTACACGCTGGTCTACCACTGGTTTCAGGTCGCTCTGGAGACGGCGGTGCTCAACCAGACGGGCGGTTCGAGTCAGTCCATCGTGGCCGGCAAGGTGCTGGAGATGGAAGGCGCGATCAACGACATGTCGCGCCAGTGCACCCGCCAGCTCGTCGGCAACGGTGACAGCATCGTGGCGGCGTGCGCCACGGGCGGCGCCGCCACGGAAGTGGAGCTGCTGCCCGGCTCGTCGGGCGGCCGCGGCTACGGCGCCCTGCAGCGCGGCCACTTGTACGCGGGCCTGCCGGTGGATATCGGCACGACCGCGGACACCGATTCGCTGGTCACGGGGTCGGTCATCACGGCCGTGGAAGAAGTGGAGGCCACGCCGTCGATCACGATCGGCTCGTCGATCTCCACGACGGCGGGCACGCACTTCGTGTATATCGCCAACCCCAACTCGGCGACGGCACCGAACACCGAGCTGAACGGCTTCCGCAACCTGGCGGGCACCGGCACGTTCGGCGGCATCAACCCAGCGACGGCGGGCAACGAGTACTGGAAGGCGGCGCACGTCGATACGACCACCACGTCGTTTTCGCTTGACATGGCGCTGAATCTCCAGACGAAGGTGTTTCAGAAGTCGGGCAACTACAACGCCGTGGCCTTCACGTCGGCGAAGCAGATGGCCGCCTTCTACTCGATCCTCCAGAACCAGGTTCGCTACAACGGCGAGCAGGGCCTGGGTGCCGGCAGGGTCGGCGGCGTCACGGGTCTGACGTGGAACGGTCAGGCCGTCAATGTCCTGCCTGACATCTACGACTCGGACTGGTTCATGATCAACATGGAGGATCTGGTGCTGGTGCAGGGCTCGATCAAGAAGCCCACTTGGGCGACGGATCTCCAGGGCACGGGCGGCGACATCCTGTGGAGCCCCGGCACCACCGGGTTTCTGAACGGCGCGGTCTGGCCTTTCCAGATTGGCGCGCAGCGACGCAACCGCATGGCTGCCGCAACCGGCCTCACGGCGTAGAGCATCCGGCGCGGCCCGGCGGGGCA
>DASQVB010000491.1:0-3992 GCA_035640975.1 Pseudonocardiaceae bacterium | reverse complement strand
GGTGCGATTCGAGGATGACAAGGAGACTGAGACCTTCCTGCTCGGCTCGCTCGAAGAAGGTGCCCACGGCGACCTCGAGGTCTATTCACCGAACTCCCCGCTGGGCAAGGCGATCATCGGTGCGCATGAGGGCGAGGACCGGCACTACGAGCTGCCCAACGGCGGTTTGATGACCGTCGCTGTGGTCAAGGCCGAACCATTCCGAGGCTGAGCTCGCCGAGCACCTTCTCTGCTCGCCACTAGCTGTAGCGGCTCACTCACCCCATAGGAGTGACTTTACCGTTTGTTCACTCCCCTTTTGGGGATTTTGCCCATTTGAGTACGCAGCATTGCGCCAATGAAGAGTTCATCGGGGCATGTGGACCACTCGAACGGCGTATCGCGCCGTCGACTACCTCGGTTCGCGCCGGGTGTGCATCGGCGCGAACCGTGGGAGGAGCAGACCAGCTGGTGGATGCCGGATTCGACTGATGCGCCCCGACGCCCAGCGCGCCATCGTGCGAACCCCGGGGGCACCGGCCGGCGCCGAGTGACGGCGCTCGCGGCGTTGATGACAATCGGATCTGGGCCCTTGATGGAAATCCCAGCACTGCCCATCCTCGACGACCAAACAATCCCGCTGGACGGGCGAGCAGCGGACAGCCTGATCGACGCCGATGTGACGAAAGCCGCCGAGTCGTCCGTGCTGGCAAACGGCACGGTCAACGACGCCACAGCAGACCGCTCCACCACTGTGGTGGCCGATATTCCCGCTGACTACCTCATTCTTTACCGCGCCGCCGCAGCAACATGCGCGGACTTGCACTGGTCGATGCTTGCCGCCATCGGAAAGATGGCATCGGATCACGGCCAATCCACCCTGCCCGGCGTGCAGTCAGCAGCAAACCCCGACGGAGCCAAAGGGCCGATGCAGTTCCTGCAACGCACCTTTGACGCCGTGACCGCCCGGCATCCGATTCCACCGGGGGGGGCGACCCCGCCGTCGGCGTACAATCCACATGACGCTGTCTACACCGCTGCCGCCTATCTCTGCGACAACGGCGCGCGCAATAACCAGGACCTCACCGGTGCGATCTACGCCTACAATCCCAGTCGCGCCTACGTCAACAAAGTACTGCGCGCCGCCGATGCTTACGGCCGCACCAGTCCGACCACTCAAGCACCGCCCACCGCTTCGCCGACGCCTCCAGCGCCGGCCAATCCTTCCCAGCCGCCCGCTGCGTCAAGCATTGCCGGTCTTGGGGTTGCGGCGGTGGCGTTCGCTCGTGCCCAGCTCGGGAAACCCTATGTATGGGGTGGCAACGGTAATCCCGGCTTCGATTGCTCCGGGCTGACCAAGGCTGCCTACGCCGCCGTGGGGATCGCGATACCTCGTACTGCCCAAACCCAGTACAATCACGGACCGCGACTGCCAGCCGGTGCCGCATTGCAACCCGGAGATCTACTGTTCTTCGGCAGTCCCCGCACAATTCACCACGTTGGTATGTCCCTCGGCGGCACACTCATGATCAACTCGCCCACTTTCGGGCAGACCGTCCGGATCCAGGACTACCGCAACTTCCGCAACTACGCGGGAGCCTCACGGCCGGCTAACTGACAAATCGACACAAAGCAGGTTCGCGGTCAGCCGGCGTGGTTCAGATCGATAGCAACAGGTGTCCGTCCGCCAATATTTCGAATGCAAAGACCTATGTGCGCGTTCCGTCCTGGCCCAGCTACCGTCGCTCGGGGAACCGACCAGATCGGAGGAACTGAGTGAGGATTTTCGTGACCGGAGCCACCGGGACGGTCGGTCGCGAGGTGATCGAACATCTATTGACAGCGGGCGCGCACGTGCGGGCATTGACCAGGCGGCCGGAAAACGCAGGATTACCGGCGGCGGTCGAGGTCGTGGGCGGTGATCTCGAGAATCCGGAGTCCCTCGTGCCCGCGTTCCACGGTGTCGACCGGATGTACCTGCTCGCCACCGGGGACACCCGGCAGATCGTTGACCTCGCGAAGCAGACCGGTGTCCGGCGGACCGTGGTGTTGTCGTCGGCCAGCGCCGGGTTCGAGAATGACCCGGGTGGTGAGTTCCACCGCGCTGCAGAACGTGCAGTGGAGGACTCCGGTCCGGAGTGGACCCACGTGCGGCCTGGCATGTTCGCGGGGAACCTCTTGGACTGGGCCGAAGCGATCCGCACCGGGGGTGTGGTGAAGGCACCATGCGGTGCCGCGCGGCAGTCGCCGGTGCACGAGTTCGACATTGCCGCAGTGGCCGCCACCACGCTGTTGTCCGACGGCCACCACGGAAAGATCTACACCCTGTCCGGCCTCGAGGCGCTTACCAAGACTGAACAGGTGGCAGCGATCAGCAACGCCATCGGCCGCGATATCCGATTCGAGGAACTGACCCCCGAGCAGTGGCGCGAACACGTCGAGGAGGAGATGCCCCCGTTCGCCATCGACTGGCTGCTCGGCCTCTGGGCACGGACCGTGGACAATCCCGAGCCCGTGCTGCCGACTGTCCAGGAGGTCCTCGGCCGGCCGGCGCGGACGGTGGCCGAATGGGCAGCGGACCACGCGGAGCACTTCGCTGACAATCTCGGCACGGCGGCTTAATGCTCTCCAGGCACTTGGAAGGAGCAACGTGGCAATCCTGGTAGCAGGTGCGACGGGGAACATAGGCTGCTGCGTCTTGGACCGGCTGGTGGGCGTCGGCCAGCGGGTGCGGGGCCATGACTCGCGATCCGCGGACCGCGCGCTTCGCGCCCGGGGTCGAGGTGGTGTACGGCGATTTCGAGCGGCCGGAGACCTGGCTCGATGTGCTGGAAGGAATCCAGCGCGTCTACCTGTCCCCCTTCGCCTACGTCGCCCCGAAGTCTGAGACCAGCTTCGTCGATCAGGCGGTGCAGGCGGGCGTCCAGAGGTTCGTGGTGCATTCCGCCGCCGCTGCGGGGTTCGAGTCCGTCGACGACCCCGGCGACCGGACCCTCAGCCCGCTTCGGCGGCATCTCGCCGAGGAGCGGCAGACCCATCGGGAGCTGGAGTTGATGGTCGAGACCACTGATGTTGAGTGGACCCATGTACGGCCCGGGCTGCTTGCGGCGAACGCCCTAGGATGGGCGCCGCGGATCCGCGCTGAGCGCGTGGTGCGCGAGCCGTACGGCAGAGCCGGATACCCCCTGGTTCACGAGGCCGACGTTGCCGAGGTGGCAGTCGCGGCGCTGCTCACCGACTCTCACGTCGGGTCTGCTTACACCATCACCGGTCCGGCGAAGGTCTCGCAGGCCGAGCAGGTGAAGGCGATCGGCGTGGCGACGGGAGAAGAGTCCGTTTCGAGGAGCTGACACCGCAACAGGCTCGCGAGCAGTGGCTCCGGGACGGCTGTCCGGCCAAGTTCACCGACTGGCGGATCGAGTTGCTGGCCGTCTCGGTCGATGGGCCGGGTTCACTCCCACCGACCGACACCTTCCAGTGGATCACCGGACGGCCACCGCGCACCTTCGCGCAGTGGGCCCTCGACCATGCGTCCGACTTCCGTTCGCCCGCAGCTGTCCCGAAGTGCAAGGTAGGGAGTCGGTACAGTCGTAGGTGATCGCTGGCTCTACGGTCAAAACCGCATGGAATACGACGTGGTGGTGGCCGGAGGCGATGCGGCCGGACTGATCGCTGCAATGGTGTTGGCCCGGTCCCGCCGCCGGGTGGTGGTGGTCGATGCCGACGAACCACGCAACGCCCCGGCTGCGACCTGCATGGCTCCTGCCTCGGGACGGAACCCCTCCAGTGGAGCTGCGCACGGCGGGCCGGGAGGAGGTAGTCAAGTACGGCGGCGAGGTGATCAAGGACCGGGCCCGGGGGCATCGGGCACATCGGCGAGCAGGGGATGGCCAGCTGCACAGTGTTGAACTCGCCGACGGCCAGGCAGTGTCCAGGGCAGCGGTGTTCATCGGGCCCCGCTTCGTGCCGCACGATGAGCTGCTCACCAGCCTAGGTTGCCAGGTCGACGACAA
>DASQVB010000490.1:0-11605 GCA_035640975.1 Pseudonocardiaceae bacterium | reverse complement strand
CACAGAACGCGGCGACGTTGTAGGACTTCACCTCGCGGGCGATCGAGTTCGCGATCGCCTCTCTCATCGGGCCGGGCTTCGGCGGCATGACCACGAACCTCATCATGCCGCCGAGCACAGACACCGAACCGCGAAGGAACGTCGGTGGCCACACGTAGACCTCCGCGCGTTCGGACGATGCGGAGCCCCTGTCTCGTTAGGGATCCGCTCTCGGCTTGACGGTTGCGGGGTGAAGTGGGGTTATGGCGGCCCCGGTCGCTGTCGGCGACCGCTGCGCCGTAGCGGGCCGACCCATTGTCTCGGGAGGTGCGCCATGGCGGCGCTTCTTATTGGTTATGCGCGCTGTTCGACTGACCAGCAGGATCTCACCGCTCAGCGAGACGGTCTGATCGGGCTGGGCGTGCCGGCCAAGCGCATCTACGTCGACCACGGGCTAACCGGCACTAACCGGGAGCGCCCGGTGCTGCGGGAAGCGCTGGCGGCGTGCCGAGACGGCGACACCCTGGTGCTGACCAAGCTGGACCGGCTGGCCCCGGTCCCTGCCAATGCCCGGGCCATCGCCGACGAACTGACCACCCGGCATGTCCGACTGTGCTTGGGCGGGTCGGTGTATGACCCCCACGATGCGGTGGGCAGGTTGCTGTTCAACGTCCTGGCAATGGTCGCGGAGTTCGAGGCCGACCTCATCCGGCTGCGGACCAAGGAGGGATGAGGGTCGCCAAGGCCAAGGGCCGCTTGCGCGGCCGCAGGCCCAAGCTCAACGCACGGCAGCAAGCTCATCTGGTCAGCTTGATCGCCGCCGGGGCAGCACAGCACAGCCGAGGTCACCGACCTGTTCGAAGTCAGCCGCCCGACGGTCTACCGCGCACTGCAGCGCAGCAGGAGCGCCACCACAGCTTGACTCCTCACCGCAGAGCCACCCCGAAGCTCCTACCGCTGTTGGGGCATGAACTGCCAGCATGACCAGCCGGCGGTGATCATCTCGCCCTAGCGCCCTGCTTGGGTGCCGGACGCGTCCGATAGCGGTTCGCGGCATGACAGGACGGCGTAGCGGGGTGTTCGTTTCTTCATCACCGCGGTCAATCGCCTAAGGCTGTCGTGGCTGGCGCTCAGGTCGCGAACCAGGCCCATGCGTGCCGCTACCGGCGCCGCGGACACCCCATCCCTATAACTGCTGTTTGCAGCGTTAAGGGTGCCGTGCACCGACTGCCAGCCGCACGGGTCGTCGGATTGATCAGTTGCCCGAGGCCCGGTGGCGAGTCTTGGTGTCCTCGTCGAGCTGGTGGGCCGCCTCGTGCTGGCCTAGCGCCCGCAGGTCGGTGGCGAGGTGGCTGGCCGAGGTCAGGGTCAGCGGGTGCTCCTCACCGAGCACCCTGCGCCGCCGGGTCAGGACGTCCTCATCGAGTCGCCGCGCCGCCTCATATTGCCCCAACCCCCGCAGGTTGGCAGCGAGGCTGTTGGCCGACCTCAGGGTGTCGGGGTGGTCCTCACCCAACACTCGCCGCTGCCGGGCCAAGGTGTCCTCATCGAGTCGCCGTGCCGCTTCGTACTGCCCCGACCTTCGTAGGTTGGAGGCGAGATTTCTGGCCGACATCAAGGTGTCGGGGTGCTCCTCACCCAACACCCTGCGCCGCCGAGTCAGGACGTCCTCATCTAGTCGCCGCGCCGCCTCGAACTGCCCCAACCCCCGCAGGTTGGCAGCAAGGTTGCTGGTTGAGGTCAGGGTGTCGGGGTGGTCTTCACCCAGCACCCGACGCCGCCAGGCCAGGATGTCCTCGACAAGGCGCCGCGCCGCGGCGTACTGCCTCAACGCCCACAGGTCGAGCGCGAGGTTGTTGGCCGAGGTCAGGGTGTCGGGATGCTCCTCACCCAACACCCGACGCGACCGGGCCAGGGTGTGCTCATTAAGCTGCCGCGCCACCTCATACTGCCCCAACGCCCGCAGGTTGAGGGCCAGGCGGCGGGCCGAGGCCAGGGTGTCGGGGTGCTGCTCACCCAGCATCCCACGGCGCAGCTCAAGGGCACGCTCGAATAGCGGCAGGCTCACCGCTGGTTCTCCGCGTCTCTGCAGATAATGGGCAGCCTCGTTGAGCAGCCACGCGACGTCATCGCCTGCGTGATCGAGAGCACGGCTGGCGTCGGTGGCAGTCAAAACGTGCGGGAGTAGCCGTCGCCATTGCGGCCAGGTGCCAGGGTCATGCCACGGGTCAGGTGGGACGGCGGCGCGGAGCAGCGTGACCGCAGCCACGGCCATGTCGGACTCTGCGGCCTCGCCGGCTGACCGGTTGCGCAGGATGGCTTGGACCAGCCGGTGCAGCTGCACAGTGTCTGCCTCCACCCGGGCCAGCGAGCGGGTCCGCAGCAGCCGGGTGAGACGAGTAAACGTCAGCGGGTCGCCAACGACGGCGGCAAGCGCGCGGGGCAGTGCATCGGTGTGGGCGGTGAACAGGGTGAAGGGGATGGGTTCGGGGGCGAGGTGGGCGCACAGGGCGAGCAGTTGCCGCGCGGCGGGTTCATCGTCGGCGAGCCGGTCGAACGCCACCTGCCAGCTGGCGGCCAGGGACGTGGAGTAGCCCGTGGGCGCATCGTTGGCCAGCAGTTCGGCGGCCCGGGTGTGCAGCAACCGCAGGTACTCATCAACGGGCAGGCCGGTCTCGTGCAGGTAGGCGGCGGCTTGGGCGACTGCTAGCGGCACGTTGTCCACCGCTTCGGCGATCTGGGCGGCGTCGGCAGCCGACAGGCGAGGTATGCGGTGAACAAGCAGGGTGACAGATTCGTTGGGGTCGAATAGATCGACGGGTACTGCGGTAGCCAGCTCGTGCCATCGCGGGTTGCGGGAGGTGATGAGCACTTGCCCCCCACTGCCGGGCAGAAACGGCGCCAGTAGCTGCGGATTCTCGGCGTTGTCATAGATGAGCAACCACCGGTCCCGATTCCGTAAGGCACCGAGTAGCCGTGACACCGCAGACGTGGTGGCGTCTGTCTCGTTGGCGAGATCGAGTGCACGGGCCAGATCAGCCAGGCGTTCCGGGATAAGTGAGGGTTGCTCTGAGGGCACCCACCACGCCACGTCGTAGTCGTCGCCGTGGCGGTGGGCGTACTCGATGGCCAGCGCGGTCTTGCCGATCCCACCCATGCCGTGCAAGGCGTGCGCCACCGTCGCGCCGCCGGCCAGCAGCGAACGTCGTAGCTCAACGAGCAACGTGGCGCGGCCGGTGAACTGGGTGCTGCGAGCGGGCACGTTCCAGACCGGGCCCAGTGGTGCTCGCTTCGACTCGGCTCGCGGCAGCTCGACTAGCGCCTGGTACACCGCCGTGTGCAGCGCCTCTGGGCTGCTGACTTTCACCACTGTCAGTCCGGAGTCAAGCAGCCGGGCGCGGAACGCCTCCTGCCGCCGGCCATGGTCGGGATCAACGAGTAGAGCCCTGGGGCCTTCGGTCGCTTCATCGAGCAGGAATACCAGCCGTGGCAGGCCGGCCTCGCAAGCGGTCTCGAACTCCAGCTCGGTGTAGGACAGCTCGGGGCGGTCGCGGACTGGCGCGCCGTACCGGAAACCGACGATGGCGACGTACACATCCGCGGCCCGTACTGCCGTGCGGCACACCTCGCTGGGCTGGGCGTCTCGGGCGGCGAAGTAGGCCATGTCGGCGATCGCGTCACCGGCCCGCGACACCGCCCGCTCGGCCGCATCCATAAAGGACCTGCCGCTGGGCAGCCGACGCAGCTCTGACGTATGACTTAAGAAGATCTGTCGCGGCTGCCCCACGCCGCACAGCATGCCACCCACCAGCACGGATAGGCGGCAGGCGATCAGCCGTGCTGATGGGTGCCTTGACCACCGCGGTGAAGGTGGCCTACTCCGGCGAAGCCTCCCAAACCTGGGACTAGCATGATCATCGTCAGCGGGCCGCCAGTAGAAGCGACGCGATTCGTCCGCACGAGCCGATCCACCCCGATGAGTAGCCGCAGTTCAGACAATCTCCCTTTGCGCCTCGTCCGGCACTTCGAAGAAGGGCATTGATCTCCATGTCACTGAATGTGGTCGTGGTGGGAGCTGGCGTGATCGGCGCCGCCGTAGCCGCCGATCTCGCTCGTGGGGGCTGCAGCGTCACCGTGTTGGAGTCGGGTCAGTCCGCAGCGGGAACCTCAGCAGCCACCTTCGCCTGGACGAACGCAGGCGGCAAACAGCCACGGAGCTACTTCGACCTCAACGTCGAGGGCATGCAGGCTCACCGGCGTTTCGCATCAAGCGTTGCGTCCTGCGACTGGTACCACGAGACCGGAAACCTGGAGTGGACAGCAGGTGCCGATGCACAACAAGAGCAGGAGAGGAAGATCGCTCGACTGCTGGAGTGGGGTTACCAGGCACGCTGGCTCGATCCAAAGGAAGTCCGTTCACTGGAGCCGGACATGGCCCCCGACATGATCAGGAACCGGGTCGCGTACTTTCCCGACGAGGGCTGGGTCGATCCCGCCCGGCTTGTGGCCGCGCTGCTCTCGACGGCCCGTGCATCGGGAGCGCAGGTGAGGCCCCATTGCGCTGCTGTGGGGATGTCGATGACGGGTGACCGCATCGACGGTGTGCGTACCTGCGATGGCGAGACGGTCCGCACCGATGCGGTGGTCAACTGTGCTGGTCCCGGCGCAGCCGAGGTCGCGGCGCTTGCGGGCGTAGACCTTCCGATGCGCAACACCGCGGGATTGTTGGCTTATACCGCGACCACAGCGATTGCGGTCGGGCGGGTGATCCACGCACCGCAGATCCACCTACGACCCGACAGCGGCCGGCGGCTGGTCTTGCGCAACATCACCGCAGACGCCGCCGTGTCGACACACGACGGTGACACCTGGATCGCCGAACCCGGTGCGGCGGAGGCGATGCTCCACCTGGCCCAGCAGCTCTACCCGGGTCTTCGTGGCAGCAAGATCGAGGCGAGCCGGATTGGCGTGCGGCCGATCCCAATCGACGGGCTTCCCGTGCTCGGGCGAAGCGCCACCGTCGAGAACTTCCATTTCGCCGTCACCCACAGCGGCGTGACTCTCTGCCTGCGCGTCGCGGAGCTAGTCGGTGCCAATGTCCGCGGTGAGCTGATCGACGAGCTGGCACCGTTCCGGCACTCGCGGCTGGACGCTCGACAGCCCCCGGCAATGTCGGCCGACCACAAACCCGGAGAAAGTCGTAACCATCACCGTCATCCGATCCTGCACCGTCATCACCAGCGATGATCGGACCTGCTTGCCCGACACCGACGTCATACTCGTCGATGGAGTCGTTCGCGATCTTCCGCACTCGAATGCGGATCGATCGTTCGGACAGGTAGACCTCATCATCGACGCAACCGGGAGGCTCATTCACGTCAAACGTCATCCTCCATCATCGGACGCCAGAATCTCCCCACCAGATCGACGCGCTGGTCCTGCTCGTCTGGTACGGGGGACTCCACGCGAGGAGGTACATCTAGCAAGGGGTCTTGTTGGATAGTTTCGTTTCGCCTCCATCCAGCCACGCCACGATGTGGTGGGCTTCGCAGTAGCGGGGCGGACGGTGACACCCAGGAAAGGCACATCCTTTATCGCGGTAGGCGAGGTAGTCGCGTATCGCGGCGGTGGCCAGTCGGTGCTGGCGTCCGACATCCAGGGGCATCGAGTCGCTGCCCAGCACCATGGGCACAACGCAGGAGTCGCACGCGAGGCGGCGGGCTTCGGCGGCGCACAGTTGTCCGCCGGTAACCAACACGGCGGTACCCAGGCCGTCAATGAGGTCGTTGAGTCCCATCGTGAGCACCAGATACGGGCGCTGCCCACCTCGGGCGGGCAGTTCACCTTCGCCCAGCAGGCTACTCATCGCTTCCACCAGCGCATCGGCGTTACGGCGACCGGAGTCGCGCATATCCGGAGCCCCATCCACCGGGGGACGGCGGCCGTTGAGGGAGTCGAGGACTTCCAGTACCCGGGCGCCGCCTTCGGGGTCCAGTCTCCCGGTGAGGCTGACCACCCCATCGGGATCGGTGCGCACCCGTAGGTCTCGGATGGTCTCGGGTTCATCGGACGGGGCACTGCCGTCGGGATCAAGGTGGGCGAGCAGGCGCTCACCGATCTGACTCAAGGCAGCGGGGTCGAACCGGCGGGCGGCGGTGGCCAGAGTCTGCTCCGCCTCGGCAGCGGTGCCCGGGTGCGTCGAGGGTGGGAGCCGGCGCATCGTGGTCGTGTCACCCGGACATGCGTAGGGCCGATCGCGCCGGCAGCCAGTTCCGCGGCAGTGGCCGGCAACGCCGGTGGCAGCGTCTCGCCGGTGAGCGACCGACGCGGCGCCAGCAACCCGGCCTGATCCGCACGGGCCTTGGCCTCTGCCTTGGACAGATTGAGTACGCCAGCCAGCAGTCGGGCTGTAGTGCCGAATGACCGCGCCCGCCTTTTCGGCGTCCATTCAGCGACCACGTCCAGGACCCGAGCAGGACCGCCGGAAATCGGATTCGGCGTCGCGCAGCACCTGCAGCAGCCCGTTAATGCGGGCCTGGGTGCGATCCTGGTCCACCGTGGTCACGACATGATTCTCGCGGGCACCACCGACAATTTTGCATCCCGCAGGACCACTTCGAGGAAACCAACCTAAGAATGCGACTAACGGTCACTCGACAACGACGAGTGGCGGCAATCCACGTCGAACAGCTCATCCACCAAGAACGGCACCGAGGTCCCCAGTGCGGCCGAGCAGCCGCGCCATGGCAAGCGGGTCCATGTAATCGTTGTAGTGCATAATCTCGCCGTTGCGGATCCGGATCACGCTGAGCGCGGTGAATCGGTATGGCGCGTCGGTGACCGCGACCAACCTGTCGACCCGACTGGACCGAGCAGCGGTGCTACGTCGTTTGCTCGTCGAGCACGAGGCAGAACGGGTGCCCTGCCGGATCCAGGTAAACCCGGAAAGTCGTCCCGGGCTGGACATCGGCCTTGCGAGCGCCCAGCGCCAGCACCTGCTCCTCACCGACATCGAGGTCGGACACGTCGAAGTCCAGATGAGCTTGCTGGGGATGATGGTCACTGGGCCACACCGGGGGTTGGTAGCCGGGAGCGCGCTGAAATGCCAACGTAGCGCCTCCGTCATTGCGCAGCTGCACCCAGTCGTCGTCGTCGCGGTCGGGCTCCCAGCCTGTGATCGCGGCGTAGAACTCCGCCAGGGCCCGCGGGGCGGGGCAGTCGAGCGCCACCAGACTGAACTGTGCGATACCAGCCATGCCGTACACAGTACTGGCGGACCTCCGATTGACCCACGAAGCCAACCGACATTGTGCCCGGCCCCAGGCGGTATCAGCTGGTCCGCTCGTCAAGGTGGACAGTGACCCCGTCGCCGGCATCCTTCCTGATCGCTTGGCGGATGTCGGCCTTCACCGGCAGCTTGTGGGTGCCGTCGCCCATGGCCATGAATGAACTTTGAAAGGGATGGCCGTCGATGGTTCCCCGGACCTTGACACGGCCTCGCGTTCCGAAGAATTGACGGAATCCGGCATCACCACATAGGTCCATCCGCCATTTTTCAGGCTCTTTTGCAAGGTTGCCGTGAACTCCTTGTCCAACTTCCGTTTCTCGTCCTGGAGTCGTGCGGTGCTGTTCATCGTCGGCGTCCTTCCACGATGCACTGATTATCGGGACTTGAGGAATCGGGTGACGCGCCGGCTTGTGTTGGCGCCGCACAGGCAGCCGGGCCGCTTACTGAACGATCACGAGCCCGTTGCCATCCTGGTTGCGTAGGGTGAACATGGACGGGCACCTTCCCAGCGCAGCAACTCGTCCACGTCAACCCCTCGACCGCTCGGTCCTGGTCGGTGACAGGGACTCCCACGGTCCTCACGCCGATGATGTGGCTCACGGTTTCCTCGCCCATGATCACCCTCCTGATTGCCGGATTCGATGATATAGACGGCTCAGCGCGGCGAGACTCATCGCGACAGGGCTACTGAGCCATGCCAGTCAGCTCCTGTTCAGGCTCAGAACCCGATCGGACCGCCTCCGTCGCGGTAAACCACCGCGACGGAGGGGCGGGGTTGCGCGCTGCCGCCATCGGGCCAGCGGGACGCGGGGTTGTCCGGTGAGGCGTCGTCGGAGTCGCCGGGGTGCTGCGGGGAGACCAGCACGAACTGCTCGTCGATCACCGGGCCGCAGGCCTCCGCTCCGACCGGGACGGTAGCAAAGAGCTTGACCAGCCCGCGCTGCTCGCCCTGCAGCGCAACCCCGTAGAGACCGTCGTTGAAGCCCAGCTCGTTGCCGTCGGTGGAAATCCAGAGGTTGCCGTACCGATCGAATGCAAGGTTGTCCGGGCAGGAGATCGGGCTTACCTGGGACTTGTCGAAACCCGCGAAGTACGTCGATGGGTCCGCGGGGTCCCCGCACAGCAGCAGGACCCGCCAGCCGAAGCGGGTCCCGGTGGGGTCGTCATCGGCCTCCGCCAGCTCGATGACGTGTCCGTGCTTGTTGTTCCGGCGCGGGTTGGCCTCGTCCGGTGCGGCGCCGTCGTCGACGCCGCGCTCGTCGTTGTTGGTCATCGCCAGGTACACCCGGCCGGTTTGTGGGTGTGGCTGGACGTCCTCCGGGCGGTCCATCTTCGTGGCGCCGACCCGGTCACCAGCGATCCGGGTGAAGACGTAGACCTCCTCGGCAGTCATCCCCGGCACGAACGACTCCCGGTTACGGGCCAGTGGCATCCACTCGCCGGCGCCGTCGAACGCGCCATCGGCGGGTAGCCGCCCCGAGCCGTCAATCTGGGCGGGCGGGCTGTTGCCGGTGAATTTCGCGACGTAGAGCGTGCCGGAGTCGAGCAGCTGCCGGTTTTGCGCACGCTGCTGGGGGCCGCTGCCGGGCACCATCCGCCCGTCGGAGACGAACTTGTAGACGTAGTCGAAGCGCTCGTCGTCGCCCATGTAGACGACCACCTGGCCGTCGGGCGCGACCCGGATGGTGGCGCCCTCGTGTTTGAACCGGCCCAGCGCGGTGTGCTTGATCGCCGGCGCGGTGGGATCGTGCGGGTCGAGCTCCACCACCCAGCCGAACCGGTGCGGTTCGTTGGGCTCCTGTGAGACGTCGAACCTTGTGTCGAAGCGCTCCCACTTGCGTTCGGTGGCCATCTCCTCGACGCCGTAGCGCGCCAGGCGCTGCTTGGCCACTGGGTCGGTGACCAAGGCGGCGTTGGCGAAGTACTGGTTGAAGTTCTCCTCACCGGACAGCACCGTTCCCCACGGGGTGACGCCACCGGCGCAGTTGTTCAACGTGCCGAGGACCCTGGCGCCGGTGGGATCGGCGGCAGTGCGCAGCAGCGGCGAGCCTGCCGCGGGACCCGTCAGCTCCAGCTGCGAGGTTGCGGTGATCCGCCGGTTGAACCGCGGATCGGGACCCGGGCGCAGGACGCCGCCTGAGTCGCGCTCGATCGCCAGCACGGACAGGCCGTGCGCGGCGAGGCCGATGCGCACCTGGGCCTCGGTGGGGTTGTCGGGATCGTAGCCGCGGAACATCAGCGGCTCGGTGCTGTACTCGTGATTGCACACCATCAGCCAGCGGCCCTCACCGATCGGGACCAGGCCGGTGAAGTCATTGTTGTAGCCGAACTGGACGGCCTGGGCCCCGGCGGTCTGATTGTCGAAGTCGAATGCCGGCCCGCCGGGCAGAATCGGATCGCCCCACCGGACGACCACGCTGTGCCGATAGCCCTGCGGTACCCGCAGAGCGTCTTCGGTGTTGGGCTGCACGGGTACGAAGTTCAGACCGCGCGGGCTGGGTGACCCGCTGCTAGGTGCCGACGGTCCGGCTGGCGAAGAGTCGCATGCGGTGATCCCGCCAGCGGCGAGGGACAGCACCGCGCCGGCCCGCAGGAAGCCGCGACGGGTGACGGTCCGCGCGATGACCTCGCCGAATGAAGGGTTCTCGGTAGGGTTCGGCGGCTCGTGTCGACATGCGTCGCCGCACCGGTAGCGACACGTCAGGGCCTGCCGGCCGTGTGGGATACCGGACAGTAACGGGAGCCGGACGCGATCCCCATGTGCCGCCACATCGACCTCCACGTATGGGTGACAAGCTGACGCTAGGTCGGAGTAGCGAGCTGCAAGCAGCCGTGACGTGAACGGACGACGAACGAAGGCAATACAGACTTAGCGGCCGAATGGCATCAGCCTCAGGTGGTCTGCAGGCCGGGCTGGCCGTCGGGGACCGCAAACGAGGCCCGGGTCTGCACCGGTGCACCGGGCCGGGAAACGTAGGGCACGACCTGGAAATCGGCGCGCATCTCGCCATCTGTGAACCGGGTACGGACGTAGCCCCGGCGGTTGTTGTAGAAGCGAATGTGCGGGTTGTCGGCCAGGATCCCGGCGGTGTCCTCATCGGTCTCCGACCCGTCCCCCCCGGAGGTGATCGAGGTCGCCACGAGTTCGGTAGCGACGGTTGGCGAGGCCGGGTCGTCGAAACGCTCCTTGACGTCGGCCGCCCAGTGCGCATGCACGTCACCGGTCAGGACCACGGCGTTGCGTCCCGGCGAGTCCCGCAGCGCCGCGACGATCCGGTCCCGGTTGCCCACGTAGCCATCCCAGGCATCAGGGTTGAAGCCGCGCCCGGCGCCGGGGGTGAAGTCCACCTGGGAGAAGAACACCTGCTGGCCCAGCACATTCCATCGGGCCGTCGACGTGCGCAACCCGTCGAGCAACCAGGATTCCTGCTGCGCTCCGGTGATGGACCGGGCGGGATCGGTGCGCTCGGGACAGTTCGAGTTGAACTCGTCACCGCAGGGTTGGTCACCGCGGTACTGCCGGGTGTCGAGCATGTGGAACGTGGCCAGCTGACCCCAGTCGACCCGGCGGTACAAGCGGAGGTCGATGCCGTTGGGCGCCGACGTCCGGCGCAGCGGCATGTTCTCGTAAAAGGCTTGTAAGGCGGCGGCCCGGCGAGCCAGAAAATCCGGTTGCGGCTCCTCCGGGATCTCATCGGCCCAGTTGTTGTCCAGCTCGTGGTCGTCCCACACCACCAGCCACGGCGCGATCGCGTGCGCGCCCTGCAGATCCGGGTCGGTCTTGTACTGCGCGTGCCGCTGCCGGTAGTTGGCCAGCGTGGCGGTCTCCGGTCCGGCGTGGTCGCGGACATTGCCCCCGTCGGTCACGTAGTCGTTGGCGGTGTACTCGTACTGGTAGTCCCCCAGGTGCAGCACCAGGTCTGGATCGTCCTCGGCGAGGCGGCGGTAGGCGGTGAAGAAACCGTGCTCGTACTGCGAGCAGGACGCGAAACACATCGTCAGCGGCCCACCGGCGGTAGCTGGACTGGGAGCGGTACGGGTCCGGCCGGTCGGCGACAGGAACCCTTGGCTGCGGAACCGGTAGAAGTACTCCCGTCCCGGCGCCAACCCGTCGAGCTCGACGTGCACGCTGTGCGCCGCTTCGGGACGTGCCATCTGCGTGCCGCGCCGTTGCACCTGGCTGAACTGCTCGTCGGAGGCTAGTTCCCATTCCACCTCCACCGGGCGCGGCGCCATCCCGCCCAGCCCGTCCTCGGCCAGTGGACGCGGGGCGAGCCGGGTCCAGAGCACCACACCGGCAGCGTCCGGTTCGCCGGAGGCGACGCCCAGCGTGAACGG
>DASQVB010000489.1:0-7493 GCA_035640975.1 Pseudonocardiaceae bacterium | reverse complement strand
TGTGTGGGCAGTTGCGCCAGCGCGGCGTCGAACACTTCGATGTGGTCGGCGGCGGTGTTGGAGCCGGCGTTGCCCGGGCGCAGCAGCCCGGTCAGCGGCTCCCCGGTACCGCCGGTGCCGTGATCGGCGTAGCTCAGCAGCGGGTGAAAGCCAAAGGTTTCTTCCAGGTGCGGGTCGCGGACTCCTTGTCTGAATGCGCGGTGACCAGGGTGGCGTCCAGATCGATCACCGCTTTCCCATCCTGGACCGGCGCCCCCGCCCAGCCCATACCCGTCTCGACAACTCCGATCCAACCGGGTTGAGCAGGCACTTTCGCGATCTAACCTCGGCGTGTCGCCCACATGATCAATCGCGATGAAAGCCCGAGGCTAGCCTTGTCATTCGCGGGGGTTGCTGGGTGGCTCGCTGTCCCTTGTGCGTTGATCTTCATTCGTAACTAGCACAGCAATCGCAAGCGATGGTGGCAGCGACACACCAAGCGTGCTTTGAGGTGCTCGGCGCCGCGCTCGACCATCTGGATGTAGTAGATCTTGACCAGTTGCGGGTCCTGTTTGCGGGTGTGGTCGGCGGCCCGGCTCCGGGTGACCCGCAGCAGTGAGGACCCGGCCTTGCTCATCGGTTGGCCCTTGCGGTCGGTGTTACCGGTCTCGCTGGACCGTGGGGCCAGCCCGGTGAAGGACTTAAACGCCGCCCTGCTGCGGAACCGGGTTGGGCGGCCCATCCCGGCAACCAGGACCGGGGCGCCGATGTCACCGAAGCCGGGCACGCTGCGGGCAACCCACCCACATCGACCCAGCGGTAGGCGTCTACGCCAGCTCGCCAACCGTCTCGTCTGCAAGATAATCGACTAGCTATGCTTGGTCCGCTTCCATGCCCTGCTCTCGGCGCGGTCCAGGCGACGCATCAGCATGCTGGCCACCGCCAAGTACTCCAAGGCCTCGTTCAATGTGGGAGCAGCAGCTCTACCTGTACGGTGCGGACTTTCCAGCCCGAGCATGGCACCGATGAACAAGAGCCGAAAACCCTCACGCTCGTCGTTAGCCGCTTCGCCAATTGTCGTGGTGATGTCGAGTTGCGGTGGCCGCGCACCGAACACCGACTCCATCAGCGTGCGCCCGGAGTCGTCGCTTGCCGTAAGAGATCGAACTCGTTCTTCAACCAACCGCAACGCCTCGAAGACCGCCTCGGACATCTGTCCGTCCTCCACTAGCGTAAGGGCAACGGACATCGTAGGATGTAATGCTGGCAGCCTAGCTTCCGAGATTGCTACTCGCCCGCTTTCAACGCACGTAGCTTCGATGTGATCGTCAACATTACTTGCGCCAGGCATGTACGGATGGATGACGTCGATCACGGTCATCATTCGTGGCTCGTCGTTTGGAGAGCGATGCTCTACGTAATCCCCTATCTGCACCTCAGTACCAAGCGGCAGGCGGAGCGTGTTGCCCTCTACTCGCGCCGGGGAACTCGTGCGCGTTTCCGTCCCCTCTTGCTGTCGCCTAATCAGCGTGACGAACGTCGTGAAGAAGATCATCTCACGCCAAAGTCTGGCTTGTCGAAAGCAGTGTCCGGTGCAATTGAGCGTCCTCCCAGGTCACCCTCCACCGACTCATCGCGCCCGGACATACCGCTGTTACAGAACGACGCAGCCAGTCACCGCAACGGCGGATTAATGCGGCTTCGGGTGCGGCACTACCATTTCCATTTGTGGGTGTGTCCTCGCCGGTGGTGTTGCGGGCGCATGTGAGCATTGCGAGTGCGGCGGCGAGACGCTCGGGAGTGGGTCGCTGGTCGGGATCTTGGTGCAGGCACGCATCGATGATGTCCGCCACGCCAGGGGGCAGCCGTCGTCGTTCGGATTCTAGGTGCGGGTCGGGCCAGCCGAAGCTCCCAGCGCGACAGGGTCGCCGTGTGAAAGTTGGTCGAAGCCGAGCGGTGCAGAACGTCGAATGGCGGATTTTGGTCGCCTGATAGAGCACCAGGCCAAGGCCCCACACGTCCACGGGGGCCGAGGTTCGCCGCCGGTGACCCGAGGTGGCCGCGGACAAGGTGAGGATGGCTAAGCAGAGCGGCAATCCTGCTTCCCGCCGCAGTGGCGGTGGGCTGAGTGGTCGGTGGCACAGTCGGGTCGTAGCGTCTTGATGAAGCAGCGGCAGTAGCGCTGGTGGTGTCGTGGGGCTGGCGCTCAACCTCGACGGCGGCGTCGACAACGTCCCCACGTCCAGCGCATTACTCATAGAGCCTTATAAAGTGCGTCGGCTTCCGCGAGGAGATGGCAGCCGACAGCTTTGGGCGGCGTGAACTCCCGCAGCCACTGATCCACGGCCAGCCTGGATGTCTTCGGCCGGCGCTTCGTGCCTCCCTGGGACCTGGGTCAGATCGGCGTCATAGATCTTCTCGCTGTCGACGTAGTTACGGGTGCAGCTTCCGGTGACCGTCGCGGCACGCGCCCGAGCGGCGCGGGATCTCCCGCATGCCAAGCCCCGTCTCGGGCTCAGGCTAAAGATCCTGTCGTCAACAGCTCAACACGCTTCATGACGAAGAGTCCCTTAAGGCCAGAGGCCACCACATCACGCAATGCGTAAATGGCATGACGCGCAGTAAGAACTCGGTGAAGCGGTCAAGGGGATGTTACAGAAGCCGCATGCACGGCGATGAATACAAGGTGAACGCAACGAGATGCGATGGCGAGTGCATGATCACATCGAGGCGTACGCCCGCAGTGTTCGTCCGGACACTCGGCGCATTCCAGGTGATCCGGGATGGCACGCCGGTCCCGCGGGCTGCGTGGCAGTCGAAGAAGGCCCGCGACTTGTTGAAGATCCTTATCGCGCGGCGCAAGGCGACCTCCCGGGAGCAGCTGGTAAATCTGTTGTGGCCAGAGGTAAGCTCGGCCAAGGGTGGTAACCGGCTGTCAGTAGTGCTTTCGACGCTGCGTAACGTGCTGCAGCCGCACGCCAACGCGGGCCCGTTGGCCAGTGACGGCAGTGTGGTATGGCTGGATCGCAACCAGATCAACGTCGATGTCGAGAAGTTCCTCACCGACGCCGTCGCCGCTCTTTTCGCCCACCGGAGCGGGCAACCGGACGCCCCAGGGCGACTGATGATGGCCCTAGCCGCCTACACCGGGGACTTCCTGGCAGATGATGCCGCCCAGGACTGGGCCATATCACTGACCGAGGAGGTTCGGGCGACCCACATCGCCTTACTGCGGGCGCTAGCGGCGCGGCTACGGCAGACAGGTGACATCGATGAAGCAACACACTACCTGCTGCAACTGCTCGGGCAGGACCCATTCGACGAGCAGGCCCACCTTGATCTGGTGAGCATGCAGCTTGGCGCTGGCCACCGCGGTGAGGCACGTCGCCACTACCACATCTACGTGCAACGAATGAAAGAGATCGACGTCCAACCACAACCTTTACCCCAAGAGCATCACAGGAAGTAACCGGGCACACTTGCTCAATATCCGATGATGATCGACTGGCATTGCCACTGCCATATATAAACCGTGTCGGCTGGTGAGTGGAGGGGATCCACGGCGTCACCCGGGTGTGGCACAGGCGGTGCTCTGCAGGAACAGCATCCACGACAAAGTACGGTTGCCGGAGCCGCACTTCACCCGGGCAGCGGACTATGCCACTCCGTCGCGTGATCATGAACACCTGCTGGAATGGCAGTAGGCCTGCCGTCATCACCCAATCGTGACCAAGCACCGTATTTACTGGCTGTACTTGGCTTGCTACTGTCGCGCAAGCCGACAGGTTGTGAGATAGGGTGATGGGTCAGGACGAGCTGGGATACATAAACGTGGGTGATCTGGACCCGACACCTGACTTGTCAGCCAAAGGGCATGCTGCGGACTGCAGGTGCGGATTCGAGTGGACTGATGAGGTTTCGCAGAACCTTACACTGGTGTGGTCTTGCACTCGAGAGGCGAACCATTCAGGGCAGCACCTGGCCGGCACCGGCGAGCGGGTGGCCGCCGTGCACCCTGAAACGCAGAAGTATCCGGCGAGTAAAGACGCGTGGGAGAGCAGCGCTGAGCGGCGTTAGTTTACCTATTAGTAGTCCAGCCAGTGCGTCCAGTGATCAGTAGGTGATCGTCCCAGCGGTCGTGTCTTGGTCTGAACCGAATCGCGCGTAGTGGCCGACACGGGTCCACAGATGGCGATATGGGCCCTCTGAGCTGGGATGATGGTAGCTACGAGGCCACCACCATCCCGGTCGAGAGGACACCTATCAGGTGGACACGTTACGCGGTATCCGCCGGCTGCGGCGGCGGGTGCGGATCGGCGTGCCGAATCCGTCGCTGACTTCGGTGTCGGATGGTGGTGGTGACCGAGATGGGTCGGTCGCCTGGGCATGATCAAGCTGTTGGACGCGGCGATCGGCCGATCAAGGCCCGTGACCGGGGGTTGTCCGGTGGGCAGCTGCTGGTCGGGATGGCGGCCGCGCGCCTGGCTGGGGAGGACTTTTCGGTCGGACTGGACCGCCAGCGCGCCGATGTGGCCAGGCAGGTGCTTGCGCCGGTGTTCGGGTTGAGCTCCACGACCGCGGGGGGCTGGCCCGAAGTTCACCGATGGGCAGTGGCGGGCGGTGGAGACCGGGATCGGTGACATTCACACCGCGATGCTGGCCGCGCTGGGACCGGCGCGGGCCGCGGCGCTGTGCGGTCAGGTGACCATCGATTTGGACACCACCGACGTGGAGGTCTATAGCCGCCAGAAGCGGGGAGTGGTGTTTAACCACCAGGGCCAGCGCTGCGGGCGCCGCACGTGGTCACCTGGGCCGAGACCGCGACGGTGCTGCCGCGGAGTGGATGGCCGGCAACGAGGAGCCCCGCGGCCATGCCGTGCAGCTGCTGGGTCAGGCGCTGGCCGGGCTGCCTGCTGCGGCGCGGGCCGGGCGGATCCGGCTGCGCGCCGACGCCGGTTACTTCGCCGGGCAGCTGGCCCGGCCGCCATGGTCGCGCAGGTCGAGTTCGCCATCGGCGCCAAGCGGATCGCTCCGCTGTGGCGCATCCTGGATGGACTGCGCGAAGCAGACCGGACCGACGCCATCGACATGCACGGTGCGCAGGTCGCCGTCGCCGATCACTGCCCGGACTGGTGGCCCGCGGCGACCCGGCTGCTGATCCGCCGGGTCCGCCGGGCACCCGAGCAGATCAGTGCTGACCCGTGCGCCCGGCAGCGTCGCACCCCTGCACCCCGACCAGCGGGCCCTGCCGATCACCGAACTCGCCGACACCGACACCATCTACGGCTACTCGTTTATCGTGACCAACCTGGCTGTCTCCACCGGCGAGCAGGCATCGCGGTGGAGCACTGGTATCGGCACCGCACCGCGATTGAGAACGTGTTCAAAGATGCCAAGCTCGGAGCCGCTTTGCGACACCTCCCCTCGGGATATGTCGAGGTCAACACCGCCTGGATGTGGGGTGCGCTGCTCGCCGCCAGCATCGCCGGCTGGCTGCACCAGCTCACCGGCATCCTCGGACCCGCCGGCCAGCTGCTCGGTCACGGCGTCCGCGGCGGCCAAGTCATGAATCGCCACGCTTCGGCACCGGCTGATCCGGGTACCCGCCCGGCTGGTCCGCCACGCCGGTGCCCTCGACCTGCGACTACCCCCGGGATACCACCTGCTCAACAAGGTCCTCGCCCGCCTCCGCACCCTCCCCGCAACGCCCTGACCAGGCCATACGGCCCCGGACATACGTCGCCGGAAATCCTTCGACATTCATAGTGGCCGAGCTGTAACCCGGGGTCACAGCTCGGCTGATGGTCGGCGTGAACGAAGGCGAGCGTGGAGCTGTCGCCGTCGGCGGATCAGGCTCGCCTGAAGTTGACGCGTTTAGTGGGCTTCTTGCCCTCCTCGAGTTTGCCTGGGTGCAGAGTCTCGTCCTCGCCCAGCGTCCGTTCGGTGCCGTCGCGCAGGTTCTCCTCGATCACGGCTGTGTTCGCGGGCAGGTTGCCGACCTCGCGAATGTCAGCGACCGAGATGGTGTCCTTGCCCCATGGATGGACCTTGCCCTCAATCAGCACTTCATAATGAACAGTGCTTACCTCTTCGGCCATGTCTGATCAACCTCTCTGTTGATGTTGACACTGATCCCTTGCCTCAACGCGGACGAAGTTGGTCTCCTGGGGGCCTGGCCAGGTATTTGAGGAGCATCTGGAGCGCCTCAGCGGCCGTTCGGTCACACACTTCGGCTGGATCGTCGTCGAAGAAGTGGTGCTCGACCTGGGTGTGCAGGCCGTCGGCCAGCGCGAGGAACACGGTGCCGGGCGGCTGGCCGTCCTGCCCATCAGGGCCACCCGCCCCGGTCAGCGCGACGGCGATGTCGGCTCCGAGCAGCCGCCGGACCCCATCGGCCATCGCGGCGGCAGCTTCCGCGCTGACCACTGGCCCGGCAGGCACGTCGAGTAGCTGGTGTTTCACCTCGCGTGCATAGGCCACCACTGCCCCCCGAAACCAGGTGCTCGACCCGGGCGCCTCAGCCAGCGCGCTGGCCACCATCCCACCGGTCAGTGACTCAGCCACCGCGACTTTCAACCCTGCCGAGTCAACGAGATCACTGATGCCGGTGGCGAGCCTGGACCGTTGCGCATGACCTGCGTTACCCACTGCGATATCCCGGCATTGTGTCGGCGACCACCGCGCCACGCTGGCCCATCGGCCGCGGTTCTCCGATGGTGGTGTCGCACGCGGTCTGACGCTCGGCCTCCGAGTTGATCTCTGCTCCGAGGAGAACAACGTAGCAAGTCAAGAGCAGCCACAGCAGCAGCACGATCACGCCGGCTAGCGCGCCATAGGTCTTGTTGTAGTTGCCGAATGTGTTGACGTAGAGGCTGAACCCGGCGCTGCCGAGCAACCACAGCACCGCCGCCACCATGCTGCCCAGGGCCACCCAGCGTAACTTCGGTGAGTTGCGGTCAGGAGCCACCCGATAGAGCACCGCCAACCCGACCACCACCAGGACGAAGAGCAACGTCCACCGCAACACTTGCGCGAGGACCGTGCCGACTGGGCCCAGCGGTACTGCCTGCAACACCACCGGCACGACCGCGATCAGGGCCAGGGTCAGTACCAGGAACACCACCCCACCCAAGGTGAGCAGCAACGCGACCCCGCGAAGTTTCAAAAAGCTCCGCTTCTCCTTCTCATCATAGGCCAGGTTCACTGCCGTCATCAGGCTTGAGGTCCCACTCGACGCGCTCCACAGCGCGAGCAGCAGCGACAGCAGCAACCCGATCGTCAGCGCCTCACCGCTACTACCGGTGATAACGGCCAGTTGGTCGGAGATCAGCTGCTGGGAGTCTTGTGGCAGCCCCACCGTGAAGCTGCGCACCTGCTCGGTGATCTGCACTGGATCGGCCACCAGCCCCACCAAGGTCACCAGTGAGATCAGCGCCGGGAACAACGCCAGGAAGGCGTAGAAAGCCACCCCGGCGGCCAACAGGGAAACGTTGTGCTCTTGGCTGTCATGGTAT
>DASQVB010000488.1:0-4012 GCA_035640975.1 Pseudonocardiaceae bacterium | reverse complement strand
TGTTTCCTCAAAGAAGGCGAGATCCGGGCCAACATGCACCGCCTGACGGACATCCCCGCCGTGCTCATCCACGGCCGCTACGACGTTTCCAGCCCCCTAGACACCGCATGGCACCTGCACCGCGCCTGGCCGAACAGCAAGCTCGTCGTGGTTGACGACGCCGGCCACGGAGGAGGCGGCTTCACCAGCGAGCTTGTCGGTGCCCTCGACTCCTTCCGCGCCCTGCTTTGAGGCGGCCCGCCAGCGGATCCCCGGGCTGGCTAGCGCAAGCCGGCCGGACGTAGGCCCGACGTTCGGTGGGGATTCTCTCGGCCTACGCCGGCGCCCGAACAGCGGCATGAGCGGACATGCGAGAGTGCCCGTAACGGATCTCTCGGTGCACACGATTGGATCTCCCGTTCGTCCGGGTAAGCCGGTCGCGGCGGACTGCTGCCGTGCTATGCATGCTCAAGATGATCGTCTTTGGTGCGCGCGACGAGCCAAGCGTGCGGGGCAGTGTGTCTGCCGTGGGTGACCGGCTGATATCCAGTGAGGATTGAGATCGTTATGGTGCGCTGAGGGGAGGCAACGTGGCAGTTGCGAGCAAGGTCAAAGACTTGACGGGGCCCGGCCATACCGATCGCTTTGGGATCGGTGGCACCGATTTGGGCGTGACCGTCGTGGCCCCCGACGGGCGGCTGGTGTCGGTGTTTGGTGACACGTTCGAAAAGGCGGGCGTCGGCGGCCCTGGTTGGCGGTCACCGGTGGTGCTGTTCGGCGATCCCGCGACCGTCCGCACCGGCATCGTGTGGACCGGAGCGGCTGGCCCCGGGGACTACGCTCATCAGGTGCTGGCCTACGAGCATGGCTCGGTCATCGAGGGCCGCACGGTCACGACTGTTCTGCCCACCGACATCATCACGATCGGTGAGGAGATGTATCTGCACGTGATGGTGTGCGAGGGTCTGGGCAACGTCCACTGGACGGAGCTGCACCGCTCGACCGACAACGGCGAGACCTGGAGGCATGCTGGCGCCAGGTGGCCAGGCGGTCACCACGGCGGCCTATTCCAGATGCTGACCTGCGAACGCGGCGCCGATGGCTATGTGTATGTGTTCTCCACCGGATTCCAGCGCGACAAGGGACTGGTCCTGCAGCGCGTCCCGGCCGATCGGTTCGCCGAGCCGGCTGCCTGGCAAAGCTGGGGATATCGTGACGGCGAGTGGGCGTGGGGCAATCCCCCGACCGTTGCCCTTGCTGGCGAGTTCGGCGAATTGTGTCTGCGTCGCGTCGAGGGCCGCTGGTTGCTGGCGTTGTTCGACGCGCGCGGCTATCGCATCGATGTCTTGACTCTGGACTCACCAACGGCGAACTTGTTCCACGCGCAGCGTCAGACGCTGGTGCACGGCACCGCCTGGGACGCAGAGGACCACGACCAGGGGCGGGTGGCTCAGCTCTACGGCGGCTACCTCGTGCCCGGCTCGACGCTCAGGGACCTGCATCTCATCGTCAGCCAGTGGAACACCACCACCAACTGGCCCTACCAGGCCATGCAATTCCACGCGAATGTCACCGACTGAATCGCAAGGCAGCCGACGATGTCTGCCCAGCTGACGCTGTCTGTCCGCCCCGACTGAATGTGCTCCACTTCGCGTCGGGCGCGGATAACCTTGCAGGACACCGCAGCTCATAGATGGCGTCGAGAGACGCGCGGTCTGCGGCATGACAGTGCGTTCCAGGGCAACGTCTTGACCTTGAGTAGGAGTCTCGTGACGTAGCCGGTGACAGCAAGTCCAATCTTGATGACGCCGGGGAAGGCCCATAGGGCTGTGGCCTGGGTAGCGGTTCTGAGGCCGTTGACGCGGTAGATGTGGGTGGATGTAGTTGGTGACCGCGCCGGGAAAGTTGTGCGCGGAGACGGCGTGCGGGGCTGCAGGAGGGCGACTGCTTAATGTCGGCGTTGAGAAATTCGTTGCAGGTGACGATCTAGCCTTGTTCCAGTGGTTCGTGGCGGCGCTACAGGTTCTCGGCGTTCTCGACGGTGACCGGTTCGATGCCCTCCTCCGGTGGCAGCTCGAACCCGAACACCTGGGCGTAGAAGCTTAGTTCGGCTTCCAGTGCGCGGCGGATGTTCTCCGCGCGCCGGAAGCCGTGCTGCTCGCCGTCGAAGAGCAGGTAGGCGACGGGCACCTTCCGGGCCCGCAGTGCATTGACGATCATCTGCGACTGGTTGGGCGGAACGACCTCGTCCTGCATGCCCTGCAGCACGATGAGCGGCCGGGTGAGTTTTTCGACGTGGTGGATGGGGGAGCGCTCGACGTACACGTCGCGTTGCTGCGGGTACGGTCCGATGAGCCCGTCGAGGTAGCGGCTCTCGAACTTGTGTGTTTCCGTGGCGAGCGCCTCCAGGTCGGCAACACCGAAATGATCGGCGCCCGCGGCGAACGGGGTGTCGTCGCGGGCCAGCGCGGCCAGCGTGGTGTAGCCGCCTGCGGACGCGCCGCGGATCGCGAGCCGGGCCGGGTCGACCCGGCCCTGCTCGGCGAGCCAGCGGGCGGCGGCTATGCAGTCGGCTACGTCGACGACGCCCCAGGCGCCCTTGAGCAGGTCGCGGTAGGTCCGCCCGAACCCGGCGGACCCGCCGTAGTTGACGTCGACGACAGCGAACCCGCGGCTGGTCCAGTACTGCAACCCGATCGAAAGCGAGGGCACTGCTGCCCCCGTTGGGCCGCCGTGAATCACCACCAGCAGCGGCGGCAGTTCGCCGTCCGGACCGGTCCGACCAGAGCTGGCAGGCGGGTAGAACAACGCATGCGCCGTCCGCGGGTTCCCGTCGCGATCGACCGAGGGGAACGACACAGACTCGGGCACCGACACGTAACCGGTGTCGATGCCCAGCTCTCGCGGAGGGCGGAGGACCTCGACCACTGGGCCCTCGGGCCGGACTCGGTACACCGCTGGTTCAGCGGTCGGGGTGCCTGCGACGATGACGACGTGGTCCGGGCCTGTCACCCGAACCGCTGCTACGGCGGAGAAAGGCCAGTCGAGGTCGGTGACAGCGCCGTCCATACCGCGCACGGCCAGCCCGTCGTAGCCCTCGCGCCAGCGGGCGAACACAATCCGGCCGTCGGCGAGTAGGGCATAGCGGGCCGAACCGAGCCGAAAGCCCGGCACCCCGATCTCGGCGTCGACCTCGATGACGGGCTCGACCCCGTCGCGGGGCGTCCAGCGGTAGAGGTTCCACCAGCCGGTGCGGTCGGACAGGAACAGCAACACACCGTCGGGTTGCCAGCGCGGCTCGGCCACCGACTCGCCCGGCCCACCCGCGACAACGGTGTCTGTACCGGTCGCGAGATCGCGCACAGTAAGCACAGTGTCATCCCAAGGCATCGACGGGTGCTCCCAGCTGACCCATGCCAGCCGGGTCCCGTCCGGATCCAGTCGGGGGGAGGACACGAAGTCCGGGCCGCCGACCAGCAGCTCCGGTGGCCCGTCGCCCTCTATGCGGACGATCTCGTTGCGCACGTCAAGCGCGCCGCGGCCGCTCGCCGGGTGCCGCTCGCGCACCGCGACGAGCACCCCGCCGGGCCCGACGTCACCGTCGGCGTAGCGGTCCCCGCGCGGGACCGCGGGCACCGGCGTGACCACAACCGGCGCGGCGCCGGAATCGATACGGTAAAGCCTCTGGTCGGCCCAGTTGGTGAACCACACGACACCGTCCCGTACCCACCACGCCGCACCGCCGTACTCGTGCACCGCGGTCCGAGCGTCCATCCCCTCGGGTAACAGATCAGTGGTGATGCCGTCGAAGCTGCGCCGGACGAGCTGGGTACGGCCGCCCTCGGTCGGGCGACCCTCTGACCAGTAGACGTCGCCAGAGTCGAACCGGACCTCGGACAACCACACCGCGGAGGCCACGACGAGCTCAGACGTGATGGGGGTGGGCCAGGATCCGAACGGCTGCGCGCACCTCACAGATCTACGCTAGCGGTGCGCTCACGCACCCGAGAACATCGTCCGCGGCAGGGCGCAC